>CALFOY010000214.1 GCA_937919265.1 uncultured Capnocytophaga sp.
ATTTAGAACAAAGTGACAAGGTTTAAACTTGTGTAATAAGTCAATATCTGTGCCAAAAAAATAATTACTAATAAAGATAAAATAAAAAAGGCTATCATTTTTCAGATAGCCTTTTGTTTGAAAAAAATATTTTTATTTTACACCGTGCATCATTTCTTGTAATTTTTTATTGAGTAAAATCATTGCTATACCCAGAATAATAACGAAACAAGAAATAGCTGTAAATATTATACTTGCCCCATAATCTTTTACGAAAGAAGCAATAAGACCTCCTGCTGAATTAGCAAAGAAAGCAGCCATCATCCAAACTCCCATTAGTATTCCAGCTAATTTTGGAGGAGAAAGTTTGGTAACAATAGAAAGCCCAACAGGAGAAAGGCAAAGCTCAGCAATAGTATGAGCTAAATAAGTGAGTATCAGCCAACCAAGGCTAGCTTTAACAGCTGTATCTTTAATATCTACCCCAATACTTCCTCCTCGCTCATAAACGGCAGCAATCATAAAGAAAAAGCCTATACCAAGAATTATCATTCCTAAGCCCATTTTGAAAGGGGTTGTTAATTTTCGCCCCACTTTAGAATTCCACATAATAGCAAAAAGAGGTGCTAATGTAACAATAAATAATGGGTTTACAGATTGGAGCCAAGAAGTAGGAATTTCAAAACCGAAAACATTTCTATCTATATAATTTTCTGTATATAGAGTAAGTGAAGACCCTGCTTGTTCAAATCCAGCAAAGAAGAAAATAGCAAAAAAGAAATAAATAAAAATAACTGCAATTCTTTCTTTTTCTGCCTTTGTAAGTGGTTTGTTAGTTTCTTCTCCTTTTTGTTCATCTAATGCTTTTTTAGCTCCTTTTGGTTTAATTCCTAAATCACCTAAATATTTTTTAGCAAATAAAACAAATATTAATTCGCTGATAAGCATACCTATAGCAGCAGCCAAGAATCCATATTTATATCCATAAGAAAGAATTATGGTTTTTCCTTCTTCATTTACTCCGTGAGTAGCAAAAATATCATCCGTTAATAAACCTGTAATTAATGGGGCTAAAAATGCTCCTAAATTAATTCCCATATAGAAAAGAGAAAAAGCTGAATCCAAACGCTTATCGCCAGGAGCATACAAGCCTCCTACTAAGGCTGAAATATTAGGTTTAAAAAATCCATTACCTATTATCAATAAAAATAATCCTAAATATAACCCAGTATGAGAATGCATAGAAAACAATACAAACTCTCCTAAAAACATTATAAAACCTCCTATAAGTACTGATTTTCTTTGTCCTAAATAATTATCAGCAAGCCATCCTCCTATAAGAGGTGTAAAATAGGTAAGCCCCGTGGCAAAACCAAAAATAAGACTAGCTACTTTTTCATCAAAAGCAAGTCCTCCTTCTAACCACGTTTTGGTAAGATATAACATCAATATCCCTCGCATTCCATAATAACTGAAACGCTCCCACATTCCTGTAAGAAACACCAGATATAAACCCGCTGGGTGTCCCTTTTTTTCTGTTGTACTCATATACTTATATAATTATTAAAATTTTTACAGATTTTTTAAAATATAGTTTGTCATTTTTTCGAAGAGCTGAACTCTTGTATAACCACCATAAATTCCGTGATTTTTATCAGGATAAATAGCCCAATCAAATTGTTTATTAGCCTGAACAAGAGCCTCTATCATTTGCATAGAATTTTGTATATGCACGTTATCATCGGCTGTTCCGTGAATTAATAAAAAATTACCATTAAGTTTTCTTGCTATGTTTAAAGGTGAATTATTTTCATATCCATTAAGGTTTTCACTGGGTGTTTGCATATATCGTTCTGTATATATGGTATCATAAAAGCGCCAATCTGTGACAGGAGCAACAGCAATGGCTGTCTTGAAAATATGATTTCCTTTAAGAATACTATTAGCCGAAATAAACCCTCCGAAACTCCAACCCCAAATTCCTATTCTTGAATTATCAATAAAAGATTGTCTTGCTAAATATTCTGCGGCTGCTATTTGGCTTTCAGTTTCATATTTACCTAATTGAAGTTGCGTAATCTTTTTAAAATCAGCGCCTTTACCTCCTGTACCTAAACCATCAATACAAGCTACTATATATCCTTTTTGAGTCAATGATAAATGCCAATAATCTATCAAATCCAACCATTCATTTAATACAGACTGAGAACCAGGTCCTGAATATTGATACATTAAAACAGGATATTTTTTATAAGGGTCAAAATTATCTGGTTTTAATATACTCATATTCAATTCTTTATCTTTCACTTTTATTGTGAAAAATTCCTTTCTAGAAGTAGTATATTGGTTCAAATTATTATTACAAAATTCATCATTACTTAAAGTAATTAATGATTTTGCTGTTTGTGTATCAAATAATTCTACTATTGGTGGAGTATTAGCGCTCTGATATTCATTTATATAAATAGAATAATCTAAACTAAAAATTGCATTATTAACTCCTATTTGATTGGATAACAATTTTTTATTTTTCCCATCAATAGAAATAGAATATATATCTTTATTTATAGAACCTCTTTCATTTGATTGATAGTAAATAGTTTGTGTTTTTTCATTTACTCCATAAAAATCTGTAATTTCCCAATTACCCTGAGTGATTTTTTTAAGTAGTTTTCCTGTTTTTTCGTAATAATACAAATGTTTAAATCCTTCTTTTTCGCTACTAATCAAAAAGTTATTATTTGAAAAAATATAAAATTTTTGATTTTCTATCTCAACATAAGCTTTATCTTTTTCAGAATAAACAATAGAATATTTTTTAGTTAAATCATTATAATACAATACTTTAAAATCATTTTGTTTTCTATTACAAACTCTAAGGCATAAGGTGTTTTCATCATTTGTCCATTCTAATCGAGGAATGTAATAAGGATTATCAATTTCTATTTTTTCTAATTTTTCAGTATCTAAATCATAAATATAAACACTAACTTCAGAATTATTTTCTCCTGCTTTTGGATATTTAAAGTTTTTTTGACTTGGGTACAAACCATTATTATAAATATCCATAGAAAAAGTAGGAACTTTACTTTCATCAAAACGAACAAAAGCTATTTTCTTTCCATCTTTACTCCAATCAAACATTCTGACAATCCCAAATTCCTCTTCATATACCCAATCAGAAATTCCATTTATAATCTCATTTTTCTTGCCGTCATTGGTAATTTGTCTTACTTTTTCATTTGCTAAGTCTTTGATATACAAATTATTTTCATAAACAAAAGCTATTTTATTTCCTTCAGGAGAAAATAATGGAGCTTCTATTTTTTCATCAAAAACAGAAATTAAATTCGATTTTGAAATATCATAAATTTTATATTTTGCTCTTTTGGAATGTCTATAAATAGGTTCAGTTTCAGTAGGAATCAATAACTTATTTTCCTTAGTGTTAAATGTAAATTCACTAAAATAAATACCAGGGACAGTAAATAAAGTACGCATTTTTTTTTGTGTTGTATAATCAAGTAAATCAACACTTGTTCCATTTTGCGTACGATTTAAGGAGAAAAAACCTGTTTTTTTATTAGGAATATATTCTTTTTTTCCATTTGAAACAGAAAAATCTTTAATATCAGAAGTTTTTGGAGAAAAAGTTCCCAAATAAATATCAGAAATTAAAATTTTTTTATTCTGAGCCGTAATAGTATTCCAAGAAAAGGAAAATACTAAAAAAGAAAGAATTATTCTCATTTTTAATGATTTTAAATTATTCAGAAAATGTAAGTTAATATTTTTTTTTCATAAATGCAAATCTAATACTTGGATAAAATCTCTCAAATATGAATTGTCTGCACATAATTTTTCTAATTTTTCTTCAGGAGTGTAAGTAAGAGTAGATTTCATTTCTTTATTAACTAAAATATTCAATGAAATATTATAATTCTGTAATCCCTTTCTTATATATCCAAGAAGTTCTTCCTTCCTCATAAGTATCTCTTTTTCAGATATTTCTGTAGATACCTCCAAATATATTATATCATTTTCTATTTTTGGAATATTAGTTCCTAAATTAGATATTTGTAATCTCTCTCCTTTTTCTGTTAAAAATTGAATATATTGTTTCCAAACCTCTGCAAAATCTTCCTCAGAATATGAATTCTTTGGTAGTAAAGAAATATCAATTACTTGATTTTGACGTATTTGAGCAGCTTCTCGTTTAGCTTCAATACTTTTTAAAGAATAAGCGGATATTCCACCGATAGTTTCTTGATATTCTTCTTTTTTAGATTGCTCTTCATTGTTAATAATCTTATTATCAATGTTTTGAGTTATTTGTTCTATTGACTGAGGAGAATAAAAAAATCGAGGAGAGATTATATATCCATCATTTTTTTTTTATCCCCAATATAGGTCAATGAAGCTAATTGCATCAATAAAAGCTCTACTAAAAGCCTAGGCGTACGACTAGATTTATATTTTAAATCACACTCAGATGTAAGTTTTAAAGCTTCTACTAAGAAAGGAAAATCACATTTTTTAGTTTGTTCTAAATATTTTTTTTGAGTCTCCTCTCCTACTTCCATAAGTTTTACAGTTTGACCATTTTTGCAAACCATTAAATCACGAAAATGCGATGCTAAACCTGCTACAAAGTGCTGACCATCAAATCCTTCAGCTATTATTTTATTAAATTCAATTAATAATTGAGGTATATTATTACTTACTATTAAATCTGTTATTTTGAAATATGTATCATAATCTAATACGTTTAATATTTCTGAAACAGCTTGCCGAGTAATGTTAGTTCCACAAAAACTAACTACTCTATCAAAAATTGAAAGAGCATCACGCATTGCTCCATCTGCTTTTTGGGCAATAATTTGTAAAGCCTCATCTTCTGCGTTTAATCCTTGTTCTTTGGCTATATATTTCAGATATTCACGGGCATCATTTATTGTAATTCTTTTAAAATCAAATATTTGACAACGTGAAAGTATTGTAGGTATAATTTTATGTTTTTCAGTAGTTGCTAAAATAAAAATAGCATGAGCAGGAGGTTCTTCAAGAGTTTTAAGAAAAGCATTGAAAGCTGCTGTAGTGAGCATATGTACCTCATCAATAATATATACTTTATATTTACCTACTTGTGGAGGAATTCTTACTTGTTCTATAAGACTACGAATACCATCAACACTATTATTTGAAGCAGCATCTAACTCAAAAATATTAAAAGAAAAATCATTATCTTCAGATGAAGAATTGATAGTATTTTCATTAATTTTTTTAGCCAAAATACGCGCACAAGTAGTCTTTCCTACTCCTCTTGGACCAGTAAAAAGTAACGCTTGTGCTAAGTGATTATTAGCAATAGCGTTTTCTAAAGTGTCTGTAATAGCTTTCTGCCCAACAACATCAACAAAAGTTTGTGGGCGATATTTTCTTGCGGATACTACAAAGTTATTCATCTGTCTCTTATACACATCTCCGAGCCCACGAGACCGTACTAGATCTCGTA
>CALFOY010000215.1 GCA_937919265.1 uncultured Capnocytophaga sp.
ATATTTTATTTAGGATTTTTTCTTTATCGTTTTATAGCAAATACTAAAACAGATTTAGGAAGTAAAGTTATTGTTTTTCCTTTTTCTCGTTTTATTTTTTCCCATTTTTGAGAATTAGCCTCATTCATTATGAGAAAGCTATAATTATCTAATACAATTGGTTTTCTAACATCAAGAACTAAATATTCTACATCTTTTTCAGATTTATAATAAAAATCCATTCCCTTGATAGAAGTATCACAAGCTCCATCAATAGTACTTACCTCAAATTCATCTTCATCTGTTTTGATTTTCAATGCATTAGCCGAAGCATAAGTACTATATTCTATTGAAGTTTTACCACTTGTTGTTGTTCCTTTATAATTTTTATAACTTTTGTCATAAACTTCTTCATCTTCTTTTTCTATTGATAAAAATGAATTTGTACCCTGAAAATCTAAAATAACTTCTATATTTCGGCTATTTTTTAAGAATAAAACTCCGTTTAGAGTACCCGTAAAATATCCTGTAGAAAGACTTTGAAATACAGAATTAAATTCACTTTCCATTTTCTCTTCTTGTTGCGCAAAGATAGAAGGAGAAAAACATAAAAAAAACAAGATGCTAAAAACTTTAAGATTTTTCATACATTAACTTTAATTTAACTTTATTTGTTATTAAATTCGTTCATTGTGTTATTAATTCCAGCCAACCCAAAAGAAAGAATAGCTTGGCTTACTTTATCTAAACGTTCTGGAAGTTTCTCAGTTTCCTGATCACTCCATTTTCCTAATACATAATCAATTTGAGCTCCTTTTGCAAAATCAGCACTGATACCAAATCTTAAACGCGGATAATCCGTTGTATTTAGTTCACTTTGAATATTTTTCAATCCGTTATGCCCACCGTCACTTCCCTTTTTTTTCATCCTTAAAGTTCCGAAAGGTAGATTTAAATCATCAGTAATAATTAAACAATTTTCAATAGGAACATTCTCTTTTTCAAGCCAATACCGAACTGCTTTCCCACTCAAATTCATATAAGTAGAGGGTTTCAAGAGGATAAAAGTTCTACCTTTATGCTTTATAGAAGAAACATCTCCTAAACGGTCTGTTGTAAAACTAATTTTATGCTCTTTTGCTAAGTAATCAAGAGCAAGAAAACCTATATTATGTCGTGTATATTGATATTCCTCACCGATGTTTCCTAGCCCTACAATTAAGTATTTTTTCATTAATTTAATTATTTTTTAACTTTTCTAAACGTTTTATAGTTTCATCTTTTCCTATGATTTCTGCTATGTCAAAAATATGAGGACCTTTCATATCTCCAACCAAAGCCAATCGAATTAAAGGCATTACTTGACCTAAACTAAATCCGTTATTTGTTATAAATTCTTTAACAATATGTTCTGTATTTGCTGAGGAAAAATCTTCTTGAGAGCCTAAAATATTAACAATTTTATCTAATATTTCAGAAGAATTCTCTTTCCATTGCTTTTTCATTGCCTTTTCATCATATTGTGTAGGTGCAATAAAAAAGAAAGAAGAAAGTTCCCAAAAATCAGTTATAAAAGTAGCTCTATCACGTATTAAAGCTACTATTTTTTCTACAATTTCTTGTGAAGAATTAACATTTTTTTCAGAAAGAATTTTCAGATATTCTTTTGCTAATTCTTCACTATTTTTTTGATGTAAATATTGATGATTAAACCATTTTGCTTTTTCAATATCAAATCGAGCTCCTGATTTACTAACTCTCTCTAAATCAAATAATTTTATTAATTCTTCTTTTGTAAATATTTCTTGGTCAGTACCTGGATTCCATCCTAAAAGAGCTAAGAAATTCAGTAATGCTTCTGGTAAATATCCATCTTCTCGATATCCTTTTGATATTGCTCCTGTTTCTGGATCTTTCCAAAGGAGAGGAAAAACGGGGAATCCCATTTTATCTCCATCTCGTTTACTTAATTTTCCATTACCCATTCCTGCAGGCTTCAAAATAAGTGGAAGATGCGAAAACTGAGGTGCTTTCCAACCAAAAGCTCTATACATTAAAATATGTAAGGGCATTGAAGGCAACCATTCTTCACCACGTATTACGTGAGTTATTTTCATCAAATGGTCATCAACGATGTTTGCTAAGTGATACGTAGGCATACCATCTGACTTAAATAATACTTTGTCATCTAAGATTTTTGTATCTACCACTACTTCTCCTCGAATAAGGTCTTGCATTGTAAGTATTTCTTGTGGCATTTTAAAACGAATCACATATTCTTGACCATTATTTATACGTTCTTGAACTTCTTCTTTAGATATTGATAATGAATTATTTAAACTTTGACGATTATGCCAATTATAAATAAATGTTTCTCCTTTTTCTTCAGATTTTTTGCGTTGTTCATCTAACTCTTGTGGAGTATCGAAAGCGTAATAAGCCCAATCTTTATCAATGAGTTCTTGTGCATATTGCGCATATATTTCTTTGCGTTCACTTTGTCTATAAGGAGCATAGTTTCCCCCCTTTCCTACTCCTTCATCATACTGTATTCCACACCAATTTAGTGCTTCTATGATATAATTTTCAGCCCCTTCTACGTATCTATTTTGGTCTGTATCTTCTATCCGAAGTAAGAAATCTCCATCATATTTTTTGGCAAAAAGGTAGTTAAATAAAGCGGTACGAAGACCACCTATATGTAAAGGCCCTGTTGGACTTGGCGCAAAACGAACTCGAACTTTTTCTGACATTTTTTTATTTTTTTAAAGTGCAAAAATACGAAAAAAACAGCAATTATTCGCATTAATATTTGTTAAGATTTTTGACATTTTTATTTTTTATTTCTTCTGTTTTTCTATGAAAAATAAATTTTAACATATTAAACATAAAAATATAAATAAAAACGTATAATTTTGTACTTTATTAAATTCATAAAAAGAATAATGATTCAAGGATTTTCAAAACTAACAAAAACACAAAAAAGAGAATTTATTGCAGAAAAATTCTTAGCAAACAAAGAAGAAGTAGCTTTTTTTGAAGAATATGATAACCCAAATACAGCACTTCAAGAACTTCACGATGAATTTATTGAGAATACAATTGCTAATTATATTCTTCCTCTTGGAGTAGCCCCTAATTTTTTGATAAATAACCATTTTTTCTGCGTTCCTATGGCTATAGAAGAAAGTTCTGTAGTAGCAGGAGCCAGTAAAGTAGCTAAATTTTGGGCTGAAAGAGGAGGTTTTACTTCAAGTGTTATTGCTAGTGAAAAGACGGGACAAGTTCATTTCTTTTTCGATGGGAAATTCTCTGATTTAGAAGTTTTTTTCAATAAAATAAAACCTTTATTCTTCAAAGAAACTGAGTCGATAACCCAAAATATGCAAAAACGAGGAGGAGGAATTCTTAGTATTGAATTAAAAAATAAAACCTCTGAACTCGCTAATTATTACCAACTTCATTCTATCTTTGACACCAAAGATGCTATGGGTGCAAACTTTATTAATTCTTGTTTGGAACAATTTGCAAAAACATTAGAACGAGAAGCTACTCTTTATTTCAAAGAAAATAACCTTGATGTTTTAATGAGTATCCTCTCGAATTATGTTCCAAATTGTATTGTAAAAAGTGAAGTTTCTTGCCCTATTGCTCAATTGAATTATGACAAAACAGACGGACGAGAGTTTGCTGAAAACTTTGTAAAAGCCATTCAAGTTGCTAATACTGAAATATATAGAGCCGTAACTCATAACAAAGGAATAATGAATGGTATTGATGCCGTAGTTATTGCAACAGGTAATGATTTTAGAGCTATTGAAGCCTGTGCACACGCCTATGCTGGAAGAACAGGTAAATACCAAAGCCTTTCTTATGCTTATATTGAAAGTGATATTTTCCACTTCGGGATAGAAATTCCTCTTGCCTTAGGCACGGTAGGCGGACTAACAAAACTTCATCCTATGGTAAAAAAAGCATTAAATATTTTACAAAATCCATCTGCTGAGGAACTTATGCAAATTATCGCTTGTGTGGGGCTTGCTCAAAATTTTGCTGCTGTTGGTTCTCTTATTACTTCTGGGATACAAAAAGGACATATGAAAATGCATCTTACAAATATCCTCAATCAACTTGGAGCTAATAATGAACAGAAAACATTTATTATTAATCATTTTAAGGATAAAACCGTTTCTCATAGTGAAGTTGTTCAGCTTTTTAATGAAATAAATCGTTCTTAAGTATTTTTTATTTATAAAATATGAAAAAGAAACCGAATGTTAAAATAGGAATTATTATAAGTTTAATTCTATTGCTTATCAATTTCTCTTACTCCATTATAAAACACCCTTCGGATTGGAGATATATTGATTTTAGTAATTTGCATATCCATATGATATACTTCTACAAAAATTGTATTATAATTCCTTTCCTCATAGCTTTATTATTCTTTTTATTTTATAGTTTTTTCTACAAATGGGCAAAGAAAGGGCTTTGGATAACAAGTGTTTTGCTTATCATAACCATAATATGCTTTTGGCTATATCTATATATGAATATAGAAACAATGAACAGCTAATTCATACCTTACAAAACTAATTTTACTCATATGAAAAACAAAAAAATACATCTGTTTTTTGCCATTATTATAGGTTTTATTTTTTTGATAATTTATATTTTTTACGTTTATTATATATATACATCTTTTTTACCAAAGGCAGGATACTTCTTAGCTATGTTTGTTCCTATTCCTTTTATTCTAGGGGTGTCATCTATGTATATTTTTCGTTCTCGATTAGCCAAAAGTTTTTTTATTTTTGGAATCATTTTATTTCCTATTTTTGCTTTATTAGTTCCTTTTTCGGGAGATTTTCAACGAAAAATATTTATTGAATATTCACGTTTGAATACAGAAGAAAAAGAATATAAATTCATTTCATTGACTGACACAGCAAAAATCTTAGAAAACAAAAACATTGAAATACTTTCTCCTGTAAGAAATCAAAGTGTAAGACAATGTCTGTTTAATGAAAATAACCAATTAGTACTTCTCTATGCTTTAGCTCATAATAAATTAAACCCTTTTTATTCTCCTGATGGTTATATGTATGGTGAGGATGCTTTTTATTCTCCTTATGTAGCTATATATGATACTGTTGGAAAACTTAATTATACTCTTAGTTTTACCTATCTTTATTCAAGTTCACAAGCAGATTATCTTCTAAAAGGAAATTATATTATAGATATTTATAATTATGAATATATAGATTATACAAGAAGAGATTATAATACCGGAGAACCTATGATATATTTGGAGAATTATGACCCTTTCAACAAAGAAGATACTCAGCGTTCTCCAATAACTTACTATAAAATAACTTCTGATGAAATAAACAATTTTAAAAATGATGGAAAAACAATAGGTATATTTACAAAAGATGATAAAGTTTATTACTTTTTCCCTCCAGATGATGGTACTAATTACCAAAATGAAAAAGATGAAAAACTATCTATGAA
>CALFOY010000216.1 GCA_937919265.1 uncultured Capnocytophaga sp.
AACTAAAATCTTGGATATCTATTTATAGAAATTATTTCGTTTTTGGACAAATTATCTTAGATAAAATAACTATTTTAGCTGGTTTTCGAAATCAATTTACGTATGAATTTGACGGAATTGAAAACCTAAAACAACTCCTGAAAGATAAAAAAGGAGGCGTATTGATTTCCGCTCATATTGGTAATTTTGAAATTTCAGAGCATTTTTTTGCTGAAATAGATTTGAATTATCAAATCAATATTGTAACTGCTGATTTGGAGCATTCTGCCATTAAAGAATATATTGAAAGTATCTCTGAAAAAAAATCTTCTCATAAATTTATTATCATAAAAGAGGATATGTCGCATATCTTTGATATTAATAAAGTATTGTCTAACAATGAAGTAATTTGTTTTACAGGAGATAGATATTTTCAAGGAAATAAATTACTAAAAGCAAATTTTCTTGGGAAAGAAGCACACTTCCCTGCCGGACCTTTTATGATAGCTTCTCGTTTGGGAGTGCCTGTTATTTTTGTTTATGTAATGAAAGAAAAAAACTTGCATTACCATTTGTATGCTCGTACGGCAAACACCAAACACAGAGATGCACAAGGATTACTAAATGCTTATATACAAAATATAGAGCAAATGGTGAAAAAGTATCCTTTACAATGGTTTAATTTTTTTGATTTTTGGGAGGAAAAAGAATAATGAAAAATGTATTAGTAATTTATTACTCTCAGTCTGGGCAATTAAAAGAAATTATAGATAACATTATAAAACCTTTTGATAAACAAGATATTACCACTGACTTTTTACAGATACAAATGAAAAATGATTTTCCTTTCCCGTGGGATAAGGATAGTTTTTTTGGAGTATTTCCAGAGTCTTTTCTACAAATTCCACAAGAAATAAAACCTATCCCAGAATATTTTTTAAAAAAATCATACGATTTAATAATTCTTGCTTATCAAGTTTGGTACCTTTCTCCTTCTATTCCTATAAATTCATTTTTAATGAGTGAAGAGGGACAGAAAATCATTTCTAACAAGCCTGTTATTACTTTGTCAGGAAGCCGAAATATGTGGGCTAAAGCACAAGAAAAAGTTAAAAAATTAATTATAAAAGCTCAGGCTATGCTAGTTGGAAACATAGCTTTGTCTGATGCGCATCATAATCATATTAGTGTTATAACCATTGTTCATTGGATGTTTTCTGGAAAAAAAGAAAAATATTTAGGAATATTCCCAATGCCTGGTGTTGCTCAAGAAGAAATTGAAGAAGCAACGAAATATGGAGAAATTATTATTCCATACTTAAAATCAGGAAAATATGATGGACTACAACCTGAAATAATAAAAAATGGAGGAGTACGAATAAACTCTTTTCTCATTTCAGCAGATAAAAAAGCTAACAGATTATTTCACATTTGGGCAACCAAAATATATAATAATCCTAAAAGAAATTTTTTATTAAAATGTTTTAATATCTATCTCTATTTTGCCATTTGGGTAATGATGCCTATTGTTATGTTATTTTATTGGCTAACCTATCCTTTATTTTATTTTAAAATACAAAAAGAGATAAAAAAAGTTAAAAATATATGAATGAAGTATATATAACCAAATCTGGAAAATTTCTTCCTAACGCCCCTGTTGATAATGAACAGATGGAAATTTTTCTTGGTAAAATTAATGATATTTCTTCAAAAGCAAAGCGTATTGTATTGAGAAACAACGGAATACAAACAAGATATTATGCTATTGATGAAAAAGGAAACTCTACACATACCAATGCTCAATTGACAGCACAGGCGGTAAATACTTTATTCTCAAATGATTTTACAATAAAAAATATTGAAGTTCTTTCTTGTGGAACATCAACTCCTGATTGTCTTCTCCCCTCTCACGCTTCAATGGTGCAAGGATATTTAGGAGGCAACTCTCTTGAATTAAACTCTTCTTCTGGAGTTTGTAACTCAGGAATGAATGCTCTTAAATTTGGTTTTTTATCTGTAAAATCAGGCAATAGCCAAAATGCCATTTGTACTGGCTCTGAAAGAGTTTCTTCTTGGCTTCGGTCAGAAAAATATGAAAATGAAATACAATCTTTGCAACAACTTGAAAAACAACCTATTATTGCTTTTAAAAAAGATTTTTTACGTTTTATGCTTTCTGACGGGGCAGCTGCTTTCTTATTAGAAAACCGCCCTTCAACTCCCGATTCTCTTAAAATAGAATGGATGGATGCCTATTCTTATGCTAATGAATTGGAAGCCTGTATGTATGCCGGAGGAGATAAATTAGCAAATGGAGATATAAAACCTTGGAGTGATTATTCTACTGATGAATGGCTTTCAGAATCTATTTTTTCTATAAAACAAGATGTTAAGCTATTGAATGAAAATATTTTAGTTAAAGGAGCAGAAAGTATGAAAAAAACATTGGAAAAGCATAACCTTTCTCCTTGTGATATTTCTTATTTTTTGCCACATATTTCTTCTTGTTATTTTAAAGATAGATTATATGATGAATTAAAAACAGTAGGAATAGATATACCAAAAGAAAAATGGTTTTTAAACTTAACCAAAGTAGGTAATGTAGGAGCTGCCTCTGCTTACTTAATGGTTGAAGAATTGATGAACTCTGGTAAGCTAAAATCTGGTGATACTATTTTGCTTTCTGTCCCTGAAAGTGGAAGATTTTCTTATACTTATGCTTTTTTTAAAAAAATATAAAATGAAACAACATTTCCCAATTTTTGATAAAAACAGCATACAATCTTTTATCCCACAATATCCGCCAATGGCAATGGTAGATAAATTATTAGACTATACAGAAACCTCTGTAATAGCAGGACTTACAATAAATGAAGAAAATATATTTGTCCAAAATAGAAGATTTTCAGAAGCTGGATTAGTAGAGCATATGGCACAAACCATTGCTTTGCATAAAGGATATTTTTATTATTTAAACGATAAACCAGCCCCTATGGGGTATATAGGTTCTATTAAAAATATAGTAATCAATAAATTACCTAACGTAAATCAAAATATAGAAACCAAAGCTGAAGTTATACAAGAGTTTATGGATGTCACATTGGTGAGATTAGAAACTTTTTTAGACCAAGAGTTAATAGCATTTGGAGAAATGAAAACTGTTTTAGCAAAATAAAAATGATCCCCATACAAAAATATTTACCACATCAACCACCTATGCAAATGGTGGATACTATTATTTCGATTACGAATACAGATATTTTGACAGAATTTTTCATTGATGAAAAAAATATTTTTGTTTATGATGATTTTTTTTCAGAGGCTGGCTTAATAGAAAATATGGCGCAATCTTGTTCAGCCATTATTGGGCAATTTTATTTTTTAAATCCAAATCAAGAAAAAAACATTATAGGCTATATAGGTTCTATAAAAAAAATGGAAATATGGTCTTTACCTAAAGTTGGGCAAACAATAAAAACAAAAGCTCATTTGATATCTAATCTTGAAGCTGAAAATTTTTCTATGACCTCTCTTTTTTGTCAATCTTATTTTGATGAAAAACTATTGGCAGAAGCTCAAATAAATTTATTTATACAACAATTAACACAATGAAAATCAACGAAGTTCCACAAGAAAAAGGTGCTCTCGGAGACTTGAAAGAATTGTACTATGCCACCGACCAACAAGGAAATTATACAACCGTTTTGAGTTCTGGCTGGGAAGCCAAAAACACTGCACTTCAAGCATCTTTATCTCTCATTGAAGAGCAAATAGAAGAAGTAAAAAAGCAAATTTTAGCACAAGAAAAAAGCCCAATTGTCTTCTATATGTTAAAAAATAGAATGGATTGGAGTATTCTTGCAGATTATATGAACTCTTGGCAATTTTTAATAAAAAGACACGCTAAACCTTCTGTTTTCAGGAAACTTTCTCAAAAAACATTACAAAAATATGCTGATATTTTTCAAATTTCAGTAGAAGAACTAAAAAATCCTGTATTAAAGTGAATATAAATTTCAAACATAAACAATCTGCCCATTGTGAGAACGGAACAGCTTCCAATTTGTTACAATTTTATGGCTTAGAACTCTCTGAACCTATGATATTTGGAATAGGATCTGGGTTGTTATTCTTTTATTTCCCTTTATTAAAAGTCAATTCTGCCCCTGCTATTAGTTACCGAACTTTCCCTGGACATATTTTTGAAAAAGTAGCCAAACGAATAGGATTTAAAATAAAAAGACAAAAATTTTCTTCTCCTGAAAAAGCTCAACAAGTATTAGATAAAAATTTAGAAAAAGGCATTCCCACAGGGCTACAAGTAGGTGTATATAACCTAACCTATTTTCCTGATGAATATCGTTTCCATTTCAATGCTCATAATTTGGTAGTTTATGGAAAAGAGAACGGAAAATACCTTATTTCAGACCCTGTTATGCAACATACAACACGACTGACAGAAAAAGAATTAGAAAAAGTTCGTTTTGCAAAGGGTGTTTTGGCTCCTAAAGGACATTTATATTATCCTACAGAATTACCAAAAAATATCCACCTTGAAAAAGCTATTATTAAAGGAATAAAAAATACTTGTGATAATATGCTTTCTCCTTTATTTATTGTGGGTGTAAAAGCCATAGAAAGAGTTAGCAAACATATCCCTTTTTGGGTAAAAAGATACGGCATACAGAAAACCAATCATTATTTAGCTCAAATTGTAAGAATGCAAGAAGAAATAGGAACTGGTGGTGGTGGTTTTCGATTTATTTATGGAGCTTTCCTTCAAGAAGCTGCTACAATTTTAAACAACCCTAAATTGATAGAATTATCCAAAGAAATAACCGATATAGGAGATGCTTGGAGAAATTTTGCTTTAGAAATCTCACGAGTTTATAAAAAAAGAAGTAATATTATAAATGTTTACAACAAATTATCCCAAGATTTGTATCAAATAGCTCAAAGAGAGAAAGAATTTTTTAAAAAATTACGCAATGCTGTGAAAAAATAACTTATGAATGCTATTCAAACTGAGAATTTATCCAAAAAATATAAAAATTCTTTGTATTTTGCTCTTGATAACCTCTCTTTCTCTGTAAAAGAAGGAGAAATTTATGGTATTTTAGGGCAAAATGGTGCCGGGAAAACGACTTTAATGTCTATTCTTTTTGGAAGTATCAAGCCTACTTCTGGAAGTTTTCGCATTTGTGGAATGACTTACGAAAATAATGTTCCTGAAATTCGGCATCAAATAGGAATTGTTCCACAAGAATACGCTCTTTACCCTACTCTCACAGCTCGCGAAAATCTTCAATATTTTGGAAGTTTATATAAAATTAAACCTAAAATTCTAAACGAAATCATAGATAAATCTTTAGAAAAAATAGGACTTTTGGAAGTTGCTAACCAAAAAATAGAATATTATTCTGGCGGAATGAAACGTAGAATAAATCTCTTAGCGGGGATACTCCATCAGCCTAAAATTCTTTTCCTTGATGAACCTACTGTCGGAGTAGATGTAATTTCTAAAAACACTATCATTCAATACCTTAAAGAACTGAATATGAATGGAATGTCTATTCTTTACACCTCTCACCACTTATTAGAGGCGCAAGAGTTATGCCATAGAGTGGGTATATTATCTGAGGGAAAATTGATTGAAGAAAACTCCCCTAAACAACTAATAACCAATACAAAAGCTCATAGCCTTGAAGAGGTTTTTATCAATTTAACACAAAAATAATTTATAAAACACACTATGAAAGCCTTACAGGAAGAAAAATTGAGAGAACTTTTAGTTTATCTAAAAGAAAAATCCCCTTTTTATCAGCGCCTTTTTTTAGAAAATAATATTGATATTCAGAGTATTAAAACTTTGGAAGATTTACAAAAAATTCCTACAACTTCCAAAGATGATTTACAAAAATATAATGACGATTTCATCTGTGTTCCAAAGACAGAAATCATTGATTACGCCACTACTTCTGGCACTTTGGGCGCTCCTGTTACCTTTGGACTCACAGATAAAGACTTGGATAGATTGGCATATAATGAATATTCTTCATTAAGTTGTGCTGGTATAAAAAAAGGAGATATTGTACAACTAATGACCACGATAGACCGACGCTTTATGGCGGGGTTGGCTTATTTTTTAGGATTACGAAAAATAGGAGCTGGCATTATTCGTGTAGGGGCTGGTATACCTGAATTACAATGGGATTCTATCTTAAAATACAAACCAAAATATCTTATTGCTGTTCCTTCTTTTTTATTAAAAATGATAGAATTTGCTGAACATAAAAATATTGATTATCAAAATTGTTCCGTGCAAGGTGTTGTTTGCATTGGAGAGGCGCTTAGAGAGCAAGATTTTTCTGATAATTTGCTTACTAAAAAAATAAAATCAAAATGGAAAAACCTGAATCTATATTCAACCTACGCTTCTACCGAAATGAGTACCACTTTCACTGAATGTGAGTTTATGCAAGGAGGACACCATCAACCAGAGCTTATTATTACTGAAATTTTAGACGAAAATGAAAATGCAGTAAAAGAAGGCGAATATGGAGAATTAACCATCACTACATTAGGCGTAGAGGCTATGCCTTTACTTCGTTTCCGTACGGGAGATATTGTTTATATGACCTCAAAACCTTGTGAATGTGGAAGAAAAACCAACCGAATAAGCCCCATTTTAGGAAGAAAACAACAAATGATAAAATACAAAGGAACAACGCTTTACCCACCTGTCTTGATGGATATGCTCAATTGTTTTGAACAAATTGATAATTATATCATTGAAATAAATAGTAATGAAATTCTTACCGATGAAATTCTCATAAAAATAGGCACAAAAAATCCTTCTGAAGAACTGAAAAAAGAAATAAGCAACCATTTCCGTGCGAAAATACGAGTTGTTCCCAAGATTGAATTTTATAATATAGACGAACTTAATAAAATTATTTTCCCCCCACAAAGCCGAAAGCCTATTCGGTTTATTGATAAACGAGAAAAATAATTTTTTTTATAGGAAAATACAAAAGAAAAATGTAACTTTGCTTAAAAAAATTATTATGAATAAAGTAAATATTCTCTTTATTAGCTTCCTCCTTTCTGTAAATGTAATAGCTCAAAAATTTGAAAATGAAAAAGGAGATTTGTCAATTTTAAAAGGACAATCAATAGTAAATGTTATCTTTAAATATGATAAGTTACATTTATATAACGATAACCGAACTGAAGAACAATATATCAAAGGTAGAATGGAAGACCTTAATAAAAAAGAAAAAGGTCTTGGTGATATTTGGCAAAAAAAATGGGAAAACGCAAAAGAAAGTATTTGGCAACCTATTTTTTTTGATTTGTTATTAAAAACAGTCACACGAGAAAGAAAAATTATGTTTAAAGAAAATGCAAATGAAGCCAAATATACTTTAATTGTAGATGCAATTTGGATTTATCCTGGCTGGGACGCAGGAATAGCAAAACAACATGCAAAAGTGACTACTAATCTAAAAATTGTAGAAACACAAAATCCTGAAAATATTATCTATCAGGTAGATGCTATAAAAGCTCCTGGTGACCAATGGGGAAATAATTTTAGTAATGAGTCTCGTATTGGGGAAGGTTTTGAAAAAACAGCAAAATCTTTTGGAAAATTAATTATAAAAAGAACTAAATAGTTTATAAAAGAGTAGTTAAAAAGCTACTCTTTTTCTTTTTTGATATAAATTAAATTTTTCTGTTGATAAATTCCTATTTTTCATTTTTTTTAGAAATATATTTTTTTGTAACTTAGCACGCTAAAAAAACTGTTAAATAACTAATGGAAAATAATATATCATCTACACCCAATTTAGACCCTCAGGAAACCATTACTCGTATCAGTGGAATGTATCAGAATTGGTTCTTGGACTATGCTTCTTATGTAATCCTTGAGCGAGCTGTTCCCGCCTTGGAAGATGGTTTTAAGCCTGTTCAACGCCGTATTATGCACTCTATGGACGAGCTGGAGGATGGTCGTTATAACAAGGTAGCTAATATCGTAGGAAATACGATGAAGTACCACCCTCACGGTGACGCCTCTATAGGAGATGCCATTATACAACTGGGGCAGAAAAATCTCCTTATTGATACACAAGGAAGCTGGGGGAATATCCTCACAGGGGACGATGCGGCTGCTCCTCGATATATCGAAGCACGCCTCTCTCACTTTGCCCTTGATGTGCTTTTCAGTCCTAAAGTTACTGAATGGCAAAAGAGTTACGATGGGCGCAATGATGAGCCTGTACATCTACCCGTGAAGTTTCCTCTGCTTTTAGCTCAAGGTGCTGAAGGGATTGCGGTGGGACTTTCTACCAAAATCCTTCCTCATAATTTTAATGAACTGATTGATGCTTCTATACTTTACCTCAAAGGCAAACCCTTTGAGCTATACCCTGATTTTCCTACAGCTGGGATTATGGATGTGGCTGGCTACAATGATGGAATGCGTGGCGGTCGTATCAAGGTACGTGCCCGTATCGCTCAAAAGGACAAATCAACCTTAGTGATTACAGAAATTCCATTTGGAACGACTACCTCATCTCTGATAGATTCTATTCTTAAAGCTAATGAAAAAGGCAAGATAAAGGTACTCAAAGTAGATGATAATACCGCCAAAGATGTTGAAATATTAGTACATCTCCCAAAAGGAATTTCTCCTGATAAAACCATTGATGCTCTCTATGCTTTTACGGATTGTGAGACTTCTGTATCGCCTCTTTGTTGTGTAATTGAGGGGAGCAAACCTCTCTTTATTGGAGTAAGTGATATCCTAAAGAAAAGTACAGATAGAACTGTCGATATCCTTAAGCGTGAGTTGGAAGTACAACTGGACGACCTTCAGCAGAAGTGGCATAGTGCTTCTTTGGAAAAAATATTTATCCGTGAGGAGATGTATATTAACTTCAAGGAATATAATGACAAAGAAGAACTTTTTGCGTATTTATATCGCTCTTTTGAGCCTTTTAAGGAACAACTCTTGCGCCCTATCACCGATGAAGATTTGGATCGTCTTACCAAAATCCCGATGATTCGTATCACCAAATATGATACCTACAAAGCTGAAGAAAATCTCCTGAAGATAGAAGCTGATATAGAAGAGGTAAGAAACCACTTGGCGCACCTGATTGATTTTGCTATAGATTATTTCAGAAATCTACAAAAGAAATATGGCAAAGGCAAAGATCGTAGAACAGAAATACGTCCATTTGATACTATTGAGGCTACCAAGGTAGTAGTACGTAATCTCAAACTATATGTTAATAAAGCAGAGGGCTTTGTAGGAACTTCCCTTAAAAAAGACGAATATGTAGCCGATTGTAGTGATATAGATGATATTATCGTTTTTACCGCTGATGGAAAAATGATTATCACCAAAGTAACCGAAAAAAGCTATATTGGAAAGAATATTATTAACGTGAGTGTCTTCAAAAAGAATGATACGCGTACAGTATATAATTTAGTGTATCGCAATGGGAATGATAAAAATTCCTATATCAAGCGCTTTACCGTAACAGGAATTATCCGTGATAAGGAATATGACGTGGTAGAACCGCATAAGGACTCCCAAATCCTATACTTCTCAGCCAATCCCAACGGAGAGGCAGAGGTAGTAACGGTGATCCTTCGCCAAGCAGGTAGCGTGAAGAAACTCAAATGGGATATCAATTTTGCCGATATCCTTATCAAAGGAAGAGGCTCTCGAGGAAATATTGTAACCAAATACGCTATCAAACGTATAGAACTCAAGGAAAAAGGCGTTTCCACCCTCAAGCCACGCAAGATATGGTACGACCCTATCGTACACCGCCTCAATACCGAGGGGCGTGGAGAGCTATTGGGCTCCTTCAAGGGTGAGGATAGGTTGCTACTTATTGGCAAAGATGCTATCGTCAAGACGGTCATCCCTGACCTCTCCTTACACTTTGACCCGAACCTACTGATTATAGAAAAGTGGAACCCTGAAAAGCCTATTTCAGTAATCCATTACGAAGGAGAGAAGGAACGTTACTTTGTCAAACGTTTCTTGGTGGAAAATCCTAACCGTGAGGAACTTGTTATCTCCGACCATCCTAAGTCTCAACTGCTCTTTGTCTCCACCCAGTGGCGCCCTATGGCGGAGGTAGTATTTACCAAGACAGGCAGAGAGCGTGCTGAAAACCAAACGGTCAATATAGAAGAGTTTATCGCTATCAAGGGTATCAAAGCCATTGGTAATCAGCTCTCTACCGAGCGCATCAAGGAGATTGTCCCCTTGGAGCCACTTCCATACGAAGAACCCCAAGAGGAGGAAACCCCTACTGAAGAAGAGGAAACCCCAGCGCCAGAGGTGATACAACCCGATTTGTTTAGTGGTTTGGATCAGTAGTCAGTGGTCAGAAGTCAGAAGCTGAATGCTACCAAAAAAGGCAGTTTAGCAGAGGTTATTATATAATTCAACTCATTCAGAGACAAAAAAATGAAATGACTAATGGCAAAGAAAAAACAAACTTGGACAAGTCTTAGAACAGAAATAGCACAATTAGTGGTTCAATTGCATATTTCTTCAGAGGATTTTCGCCCATTAGGGATAGATGAATGGAAAGCTGTAGAGACTCAGATTTATAAGACATTCTGTAAGCATCAAAGGGGTAGGTACTATTGGCTTTGGGAAGATTTCTCTCAAGAAGCGGTTGCTTTTGTTCCGCCTCATAATCCTGAAAATTATCTTACTGAACTTATTGATGCACAGGAAGAGATATTCTTTATCTTTACGGAATCTCAGAATCATAAGTTTTGGTTTTATGAAGGGAGAATAACTCCAGTACTCCCACTTATAGGAGAACTTCATCATTATGATGAGTTTTATTTTGTTTCTAAGAAATACGAATGGCTTATAGCTATTAATCATCATGATGCTCTTATTGCTACAGGCAGTAAAACAGAGACCTTGAAAAGTATTATCTCATAGAGAGATAAACCAACCCCAATTAGGAACCTCAATTCATCACCACGCTGGTGATGAATTGTAAAACACTGATAAATAACTAACTAATGAAATATGTTGTAATATTTTTGGCATTGTTATCTACCAGCTGTAACCTCTTTCAAGGGCAACAGCCGGCAGAGGAAAGTGCTATAGTAGAGGAAAAGCAGGTAGAAGTGTTTGTGCCAGTGCAGAAAGAGTTATATGTGATTAATCCTACAACTGAAATTTATTCTGCCCCTGATACAACTGCTAAACTCAACTTAAAGCGTGAGTTAGGAGAGCTTGTAGAATTAGAAGCTGAGTCAAAGCATTTCTATAAGATAAAATCACCTGCAGATTGTTATTTACTGAAAGAAAATATGGGTACATATAACGAAATCCCACTTACAAAAGAGATTTTAGAAGCAGTTCAGGAGTTAGAAGAAGGTGAAAAAGAATTTGATATATCTAAAAAAGGGAAAAATCTATCTAATTATTTTACTATTTCAGTCATACCAAAGCAAGAGTACCAAAAAGAATTGAAAAATAGAGTAGATTTCAGGACTCCAATAACAAATTTCACTTACAAAGAAGGGGTACTTTACATCAATCATCAAGCTTATGAAGTAGAGAAAGAAGATATAGAATGGAGTAATTGTAAAAAAGTATGGTGGATAGCACCTTTACAACGTTATCTTGCCTACATAACATACCAAGGAGATGTAGAATGTGGATTTTTTATTTTGATAGAGAAAGATACTAAAGAAACAATGAAATTAGGGCAAGAGCCTTTTCTTTCTCCTGATTTCAAGTATTTATTTTGTACAACAAACCCCACATATATGAATTACACAAAAATATCTTTGTACAATATCCAAAAAGATAGTATTCCCCTTATTGAAATGGTAGCTCAAACAGAAATTAATTATTGGATGCCTTATCACACAAAAGAAACACCTTTGTTTTTTAGCAGTAATGGAAATATTTACGCCTCTTTTAATGTTGAAGGGCTTTTTTGGAAAGGAAGGAAAGATGTTAAACTTAATGACCAACGAAAGTATATCAAGATAGAAATTAGGAATTAGAAATCAGTAAACAGCATTATAACTAATCTATGAAATACTTTATCTCTTTTATTTTAACACTATTATTAGCTGGCTGTAATCTCTTTCAAGGGCAACAGCAGGCAGGAGAAAGTGTTGCGGTAGAGGAAAAGCAACAACAAGAAGAAGTGTTTGTGCCAGTGCAGAAGGAGTTGTATGTGATTGATAAGGAAGAACAGGAAGATTATTATAAAAAACTTTCTGCTAAGGAAAAAAGAGAATACTTATCTGCCCTTTTGTTCCCTTATCCATTAGATTAGAGAATGCGTAATTTAAGCATATGGCTAACTTCCTATAATTCTGATACAAATCAAAAATTAGAAGGATTGGAAAATTGTAAAAAACTAAAACATTTAGATTTATATGATTATTATGGAAAAACAAGAAAGATACGATAGAGCCTATATGAGAATTGCCGAAGAATGGGCTAAACTTTCATACAGTAAGCGCGCACAAGTAGGTGCCATTATTGTAAAAGACAGAATGATAATTTCTGATGGATACAATGGAACTCCAACAGGTTTTGATAATTGTTGTGAAGATGAAAATGGAGTAACACTTTGGTATGTACTTCACGCTGAGGCAAATGCCATTCTTAAAGTCGCAGCTTCTACTCAATCTTGCAAAGATGCTACTTTATATATCACAATGTCCCCTTGCAAAGAATGTAGCAAACTTATTCACCAAGCAGGAATAACCCGAGTAGTTTATAAAGAAAGCTATAAAGACCGTAGCGGATTAGATTTTTTGGAAAAAGCAGGGGTAAAAATTACTTTTTTACCAAATTCTGCGACTCAATAAAATTACCATATTAAATGTTTATAAATATCTCCTCCTAAGATTTTTGTATCAATAAAAGAAAATCCTACACGTGTATAAAGCTTTTCAGCGTTAGGGTTTTCTACATCAACAAGCAAACCTAATTTTTGGTTTTTCAAAGACATTTTCAAATAACGAAGCAGTGCAGAACCTACTCCTTTTCTTTGAGCTTCAGGAGTAACACTCAGTGTATCAATATAATACTCCCCTGCTTCTGTTTCTTTTTCTAACGAAACATCTCTCCCATATTTTTCCTTAATATATTGAAAAACAGAAGCCGAAAGTCTATCAATATCCGCTCCATTATAATAAACAAGAGAGCCTAAAATTTTATTATTCTCTACATAAACTAAAGTATTTTCATATGAATATTGATTATTTTTCATAGAAAATAATTCTAATAATAAAGAAATTGCCTTTTCTTTATTCTCTTCATCTACTAGTATATAAGTTATTTTCTCCATAGCCTGAAACATTAATTCAGCTACGAAAGGTGCATCTTGTGGTGTAGCAGGTCTTATCATTTTCTTTCTTTTGGTTGAAAAATATAAGTTATCGTTCCTTTCTGTTTAGGTTTATTAAAATCAGGGCTAAAACGTGCTTTATTTGCATAACTTAGCGCATTATCTATCAAACAAGCATTCGTTGAAGTAGATTGTTGTGTATTTATACTCGCTTCAATGATAGCCCCATTCATATCTACAACAATATTTACAACAATTTTACCATAATTTTCACAAGTATAAATGGGGTTAGGCAACTCACGAGTAGCATTGCGTCCTTCAAGAGAGTATTTTACAAGAGCGTTTTTATTTACTTCATTTTTATCTATCTGCTGGGGTTCTACTTTTGGAGGGTTATTTATATTTTCTTTATTATTTAATTCGTTATTAATAGGAGGAGCTATATTTTCTATTTTCTCAGAATTATCGCTCTGCTTTTCTTGTTCTGCCAAAAGCTCATCTAAACTCTTCAAATTATCAGCTTGTTTTAAACTTGCATCGGCTTGGTTATAGGCTTTTGTTGTTACTTCAGTATCTGTTAAATCAGGTTGTTTGTCATCTATAAAAATCTCTTCTTCTTGTTGTAAAATTTTTTCAATTTCATATTGAGAAGGTATTTCTATCAAGATTTCTTTTGGTGAGTTTCCTAAATGAAAAATAAGTAACCCCGTTACAACAAGCATTAATACCATTAAAGTAAGGATTAATGCTTTTTCTTGTCGTGATAAAACTAAACCTTGAAATTCAGAAACGACACTTTTTTTTATATTTTGAATAAAACTACTCAATTTCAATATATTTTTTCACAAAATCTTCTGGAGAAAGAGCGTTTTCAACAGAAAAATCTCCTATTTTTGTTCGTCTAAGATAAGATAAATAACCTCCACTTTGCAAAGCTTTACCTATATCATTGGCTAATGAACGAATATAAGTGCCTTTACTACAATGTACTTCAAAAGAAAGCTCATTTGAGGATATAAAATCCAACTTCAAATCATAAATAGATACTTTTCTTGCCTCTACATCTACTTCTTTTCCTTCTCTAGCAAATTCATACAGCCTTTTCCCGTCTTTTTTAAGAGCTGAAAATACAGGAGGATACTGCTGAATTTCTCCAACAAACTGATTTCTAACCTGTTCTACCAATTGAGGGGTAATATGTGCAGTTGGAAAAACGGCATTGGTTTCCGTTTCCATATCAAAAGAAGGCGTTGTTGCCCCAAGTGTTATTTTTCCTATATAAACTTTACTTGTAGCCTGTATTTCCTCTATTTTTTTGGTAAATTTCCCTGTACAGATAATTAATAACCCTGTTGCCAGCGGATCTAACGTACCAGCGTGTCCAATTTTTACTTTTTTGAGCTTAAATTTTTTCAAAATAGCCCATTTCAGTTTATTAACCGCCTGAAAAGAACTCCAATGAAGAGGTTTATCTATCAAAATAATCTTTCCATTAATAATTTCTTCCATAATAAAAGCTTTTTATTAAAAAATAATTTCCTAAACATACATAGCCTCTATTTCTCGGAAATAATTTCGATAAATATTTTTTCGTTTTAATTTTAGTGTAGGCGTTAATTCATCTCTGTCAATAGTGAAAGGACTGGTCAGCAAAGTGAATTTTTTAATTTTCTCGTAATTAGGTAATTCTCTTTGTAAATGTTGTAATCTTTTATTAAAAAACTCAATAATATCTGTGTTTTTTATCAAATCACTATAATTTTTATATTTCAAATTGAGTTCTTTTGCATACTCTACCAATGCTTCGTAGTTTGGCACAATAAGCGCAGAAACATAACGGCGAGTATCTGCTATAATAGCTATTTGTTCTATAAAACTATCTTTTCCTACTTTTCCCTCTATCTGTTGAGGAGCAATATATTTACCATTAGAGGTCTTCATTAACTCTTTTATACGATCTGTAATGAAAATATTTCCGTTTTCATCAATATTTCCTGCATCTCCTGTACGTAAAAAGCCATCTTCAGTAAAAGATTTTGCTGTTTCTTCTGGATTATTGTAATAACCTTTGGTTACAGAGCCTCCTTTTACTAAAATTTCATTATTTTCTCCTATTTTTACTTGTATATTGGGTAAAATTGTTCCTACAGAAGCAGAATTAAATTGGTCATTCCAACAAGAAATAGTAGCTGTAGTTTCTGTCATTCCGTAGCCTAACTTCACATTTACCCCAATGGCGTGAAAAAACAATCCTATAGAAGGCTCTAAGGTAGCCCCTCCACAAGGTATCATTTCAATATTTCCACCTAAAGCCTGTCTAAGTTTCTGAAAAACTTTTTTATCTCCAAATTTTAATATTTTTTGAGTGAAAAAAGATATTTTTTTATTCTCTTGCTTTGCTTTAATTGCTTTTTTAGCATTTTTCACTACAAAAGAGAAAATAAAACGTTTAAAAACACTTTGTTTTGTTACATTTTCATATATTTTTGTATATATTTTCTCTAATAAACGAGGAACAACGCACATATAATGAGGTTGTACCTCTTTTAAAGCATCTGCAACTTTATTTGTATCATCTAAATAACAATTGATAACCCCTTTATGCAAAACATAGGCTAACCAAGTACGCTCATATACGTGAGAAAGCGGAAGGAAAGACATTGATTTTTTGCCCTCTTCTACTTTTAAACGAACATCGTGATTAATAAACTGATATGCTACATTTTCATAATCAATTATAACTCCTTTAGGGTCTCCTGTTGTTCCAGAAGTATATATGATTGTATAAATATCCTTCAAATTTCTACGAGAAAGACGCTTTTCTACCTCTTTTTCACACTCTTTTTCATCTGGAATTATTACAAAATCTTTTAAATAAACAGAAAAATGATTTTCTTTTAAAACAATGGCATCATTTATGGCTATAATTTGTTTCAATTTAGGACATTTTTCTTTTGCAAGTACAGCTTTATCATATTGTTCTTGCTCTCCAACGAATAAAAATTTGATATTTGCATCATTGATTATATGACTTGCTTGATCTGCAGTATTAGTGGCATAAATAGGTACAGCACAGGCTCTTATAAAGCCAGCTGCAATATCAATCATTGTCCATTGAGGAGTATTTGGAGAAAAAATACCAATATTTTCTGTTTCCTCAATTTTATTAAAAACAAGAGCATTAGCAATTGCTCTTACATTTTTATCTAATTCTTTCCAAGAAATGGAAGCCCATAAGCCATTTTTTCTAAAACGAATAGCTTCTCTGTCTTGATATTTTTGCACTTGTTCCAAAAAGCGTGTAACAAAGTGAAATTTTTCTAAATTCATTTCAATACTTAAAAATAGAACCGCAAAGATACAAGTTTTCTTAATAAATATCTATAAAAAAAAGTTAAAAACAATATTTGTAGTTTTAAAACTATTTTATTTTGAATATTTATAAATAATACTTTTATGTCTTCTAAAAAAACTAAAAGCTCCTAATAATTAGGAGCTTTTAAATTGTAATTTATTATTTTTTTGTAGGGAGAGGGTAAGTACCTTCTACTAAGATACTACTATCTACATTCTGAATATTACGATGACCAGAGAAAGCCATAGTGGTATCCATTTCATCATAGAGGATTTGTAGGGCACGAGTTA
>CALFOY010000217.1 GCA_937919265.1 uncultured Capnocytophaga sp.
AATTTATATTTTATGAATTGAAATTTTTAGGGGATTTTCTTGTGTAGAAAAGATTGTTATGATGAGGCAAAATTACGAAAAAAAAATTAAATAAAACAAAAATATTTACAGAAAAAGTTGTATATTTGCACTTTGTAAGAGATAAAAAAATGATACAACGCATACAAACTATATATTTATTAATTGTTGTTTTAGTACAAACTGTTGCTAGTTTTTGTTTTTTTAAACCAGATAATTTAATTTTTTCAATTTCAATTTTTTCTGGTATTTTTGCTTTTATAACTATCTTTTATTATAAAAATAGAAAAAATCAGTTTGTTTTCAATAGAATAAACATTCTGATAAACCTTATTTTACTAGGAGTATTTACGTGGAGGGCGCTTAACTCACTTGGAGAAATTTCAATTTCAGAGAAAAGTGTTCAGGTGTTAGTTCCTATCATTTCTATCGTATTTTTGTTTTTGGCAAATAAAGCCATTCGTAGGGATGAAGACCTCGTAAAATCAGCAGACCGCTTACGTTAAGTACCGAATATCTTAGTATGTTAGTGCGTTAGAATCCTACAAATTTTTGTAGGATTCTTTTTTTATTTATTTTTCAAGTAGATGAGTTAATTATTTTCGTTATCTATTTCTATTTCAGGAAGTTCTGGATATAAGAAATTATTATAAGGAAAACGAGTAACGTGTATTTCTCGTACTTTTTTATAGACTTTTTCTCTGAATTCATCAATATTATTTTTATCAGTAGCAGAAATAAAAACAGCATCTCCATTCATTCTATTCATCCATGTTTGTTTCCATTCATCCAAGGTAAAGTGTCGAGTAGTTCGTTCTGTTATTAAGTCATCATTTTCAATGATTAAATGTCTATAAGCATCTATCTTATTGAAAACCATTATAGTAGGTTTGTCACTGCTTTGTATTTCAGTAAGTATTTGATTAACAGAAGTAATGTGTTCTTCAAAATTTGGATGAGAAATATCTACAATATGTAATAGTAAATCTGCTTCACGAACTTCATCTAGAGTACTTTTGAAAGATTCAATAAGTTGAGTAGGTAATTTTCTGATAAAGCCAACAGTATCTGTTAATAAAAAAGGTAAATTACCAATAACAACTTTTCTAACAGTGGTGTCTAGTGTTGCAAAAAGTTTATTTTCAGCAAAAACATCACTTTTACTGATAACATTCATCAGGGTAGATTTTCCTACGTTAGTATATCCAATAAGTGCGACTCTTACAAGGGCTCCACGATTTCCTCTTTGAGTAGCCATTTGGCGGTCAATATTTTCTAGTTTTTTCTTTAATAAAGCAATTCTATCACGGACAATTCGTCTATCTGTTTCAATTTCTGTTTCTCCTGGACCGCGCATACCAATACCTCCTCTTTGGCGTTCAAGGTGTGTCCATAAGCCTGTTAATCTAGGTAAAAGGTACTGATATTGAGCAAGTTCTACCTGAGTTCTTGCATAACTAGTTTGAGCTCGTTGAGCAAAAATATCAAGAATAAGAGTAGTTCTATCAAGAACTTTTATGCGTAGAATTTTTTCAATATTATTTTGCTGTGCAGGAGTTAATTCATCGTCAAAAACAACAGTACCTATTTCATTTTCTTCAATGAATTGAGCTAACTCTTCCATTTTTCCTGTACCAATAAAAGTTTTTGAATTGGCAGAATCCATTCTTTGAGTAAAACGAGCAATTACTTCACCTCCAGCGGTATAGGTTAAAAATTCAAGTTCGTCTAAGTATTCTTTTGATTTTTCTTCATTCTGTTGTTGATTGATAATTCCAACAAGAACTACTTTTTCATAATCTAAATTCTTTTTTTCAAGCATAGATTTTTAGATAAGAAATTAAGTTTTTTAATAAAATGTTAATTGTTTTCTAAAATAGAAACACCTGTTTTTATAGTTTCTAAGGCTAATCCTCTTTGTAGGGTAAATAAATCAAATACGGCATCTTCACTTAACACTCCGCAGGGGATGTCTATTTTTCCTTCACAAAAGGCTTGATTATCATCAAACCATTGTTGACTTTGGTAATAATCTGATAAACGATTATATTTTTCTTGAGATTCTTTCCATTCTTCTAAAACAGAAGCAACTTTTTCGGACAAATCATTCATTTCATTCAGGATTTGTTCCATTTCAGCTATTTTTTTTAGTCTTTCAGTCATTATTTTTTGCTTTAATTTATGAATTCAATACAAACACAACCATCAGAATCTATTTTTGTAAGTTTTACTTTGTGTAAAGTGTTTATCAAATCTGGATTCCATTCTGTTTTTACTTTAACATAATTTTCTGTAAATCCGTGCATAAATCCTTTTTTGTTATCAGCTTCAAAAAGTACAGTATGTTCGGTTCCTAATTGGTTAGTATAGAAATAATTACGTTTTTTAGCAGATAATCCTCTTAACATACGGCTTCTTTTGGCTCTAACATCAGCAGGGACAACACCTTCCATTTCTATGGCTTCGGTATTATCTCGTTCAGAGTATGTGAAAACGTGAAGATAAGAAATGTCTAATTCATTTAAAAAGTGGTAAGTTTCAAGGAAATGTTCATCTGTTTCGCCAGGAAAACCAACAATAACATCAACGCCTATACAAGCATCAGGCATTACTTCTCGTATTTTATTGACTCTATTTTGATATAATTCTCGCAAATATCTTCGTTTCATTTTTTTCAAAATTTCATTACTTCCACTTTGTAATGGGATATGAAAATGAGGGACAAAAGTACGGCTATTTGCTACAAAATCAATAGTTTCGTCTTTTAATAGATTAGGTTCAATAGAAGAAATTCTTAGTCGTTCAATGCCTTGAACAGCATCTAAAGCTTGTACCAATTCTAGAAAAGTGTGTTCGTGTTTTTTATTTCCAAATTCTCCTTTTCCATAATCTCCAATATTTACCCCTGTTAATACGATTTCTTTAATATTTTTTTTAGAAATTTCTTGGGCATTTTTTAAGATATTATCAATTGTATCACTTCGAGAAATTCCCCGAGCCATTGGGATAGTACAATAGGTACATTTATAGTCACATCCATCTTGAATTTTTAGAAAAGCTCGTGTTCTATCACCAGTAGAGTAGCTACTTACATAAAAATCTGCTTCGTTAATATCACAAGAATGTACTTGTCCTTCGTTAAGTTTTGTTAAATCATCAACATATTGAGTTATGTTAAATTTTTCTTTTGCTCCCAAAACCAAATCAACACCATCAACAGCTATGAGTTCTTCTGGTTTTAATTGAGCATAACACCCAATAGCTGCTATGAATGCATTTTGATTGTTTTTCAGAGCTTTACGTACTATTTGCTTAAATTGTTTATCTGCATTGTCCGTTACAGAACAAGTGTTAATTACATAGATATCAGCAACTTCCTCAAAGTCTACTTTATCATAACCTTCATTTTCAAAACTACGTGCTATGGTTGCTGTTTCAGCAAAATTAAGTTTGCATCCTAAGGTATAGAAAGCTACTTTTTTAGTCATTGGTTATTTATTTTATTTATTAAAATATTGATTATTAAAGTTTTATGTTTTTTTTAAAATAATATACTTATTTTATTAAGAATTTGCAAAGATATAAAATTTTTTTTCATAACATATT
>CALFOY010000218.1 GCA_937919265.1 uncultured Capnocytophaga sp.
AAAAAAAGGAAGTAGTTCATCATATCCTGCTGGTCCCCTTCCTCCTTGTTCGCAATGTGATGCATTACTCTATAATCATTCAAAAGAAAATGACATGTTAATTACATATCATTGAAAAGATAAATTAGGGAATGAACATATCAGAGTTTATCATCCTGATGGGAGTGTATTTGAGAACGGTATAGATATATCATCAAAATATCATTAAGATGCAAAATTTATTTAATTTTTTTAGTCATAGAAGTTGGTTAATAATACCGAAAAACTTATTTATCTCTTTTTCTAATGATTTGAATTTAGATTTGATAAGAGAAAATATCACATGGAAGACTATTGATGAGATAAATATATCAAATAGTTTATCAAAACTTTCAACAATAGATTTATTGGATATGTATATAGTAGAAGGTGAATGTATTAATTTTATTGATAAAGAAAAATTACTTTTTTTATCTAATAATTCATATATATATAAATTTAATATAGATATATGGATACCTACAATGTTATTTGAACATTTTAAAAACAATCAATTACTGAGAAGATATGAATTAGACATTCAAAACGAATACATAGTTTCTACAGATGAAATTGGAGTTAAAACTGATATAGAAAATTATGATGAGACTTTCATACAAGCTGATAATGGTTATGATATTTTTTATTATCCTTTAGGGGTGGTAAGTAATTTATTACAATGTAAGATTATAGAACTAAAAAAAATACTTTCATTTCCTTGCTCTTTATATAAAATTCCTTTTGAAAAAGTATCAGAACTAAAGGATAAATATTTAATGAATTTAAAAAAATATCCTTTAAGTGCAAAAGATTAGTGGGAAATCTTGCCTCTGCCACCTATAACCAAACAGAGACAATTTATAAAGTTCCTGATGCCTTCGGGAACTTATATAGAACCCCTGACCGCAAAGGGTATACGTACAGCGAGGGTGGACGGCTTTTAGAGTGTCCTGAAAAGATTAGAAGCTGATAGATTAGCTAAAGAATTAAGAGAAGAGTTAGATAAAGATATAAAGAAGAAACGTCATTAAATTTTATGAATTTTGAATTAGATTTTACAAATAGTCTTAATGTCCCTTATAACTTATTGTTAGAGGGAGTTGCTTATGCAAAAAATAAGAGAATAAAATCTATTACTCTTAGGCAAGAAGGATTTGAAATTCCTGATATTGATTTATCAGCTTTGTCTCTATATCCTGATATTGAAACCCTTAACTTCTCTGTACGCATAGGAAAAAACTCTAATATTGATGGAATTTATATTCTTAAGCATTTAAAGCGTCTTTCGTATGCGGGGTATGATAGCATACCTTTAGATCATACTCAATTAACATCTATAACATATCTATACACTCATTTTTCTAAAAATCATTTAGAAGGAAATGCAAGGTTTCAAAATCTAAACGATCTTGAAACCTTGCATTTATGGCATTTAAACCATACCGATTGTGTTTTTTTATCAGAAATAAATACATTAAAAAATTTAGAACTGACACACGGTTCACTTCCAACTATAGAGGGATTGCAATATTTACCTAATTTGGAGCATCTCAAACTTGACTATCTGCCAAAGTTGAAAGACATCAATGCTATTAATCAATGCGATAAAATTAGCTCTTTAACAATTCTTAGGAGTAAGAACATTTACCTGGAGTCTTTAAAAGAAAGTAATATTAAAAATTTATTTATTGATAAGGTTGATAATTTAGAATTTATAAAAGATTTTAATAGTTTAGAAAACCTTTATATTTATGATGATATAAAAAACGGAGACTTAAACCCTATTTTTTATAATAATTCTCTAAAAAAGATTGAAATATATAGCTATAAAAAGAAATATAATCGTACTGAAGAGCAGATAAAAGAATTTCTAAATAAAAAATAGTTGATGAGTAGTCCTTCAATATATAAATACTTATCAAGCGTGATCCTAATGTAGAGCGAATGATTTTTATCCGATACTTTAGGGCGGGATTGGGAAGATATTATCAGCAGTGGGGAGAACCTGCATCGCCACTATGCGCCGCTTCCTGATGAGAAAGAACTCACTGAGGTTACTTTGGGAGACACAGCAAATTAGTGGTTTTTTGAAAAAAAATTGAAACTACTTCTATAATCTGTTTTAAATAAAGAAGATACAGGAATTACAAGAAGATAAGGTAATGATTTATTTTATTTGATTGTACCTATTTTCTCAGTAACTTCTAAATGCAAAGATACAATATCTTGACAATATAACCAAAAAAATTACCTTTGCACCAGCTTCTGAATTATGAATTGTGGGACGGGGGGAGAATTTTGAATTCTGAATTTTGAATTGAGGAGCTATGGGAGCTATGGGAGTAATGGGATGGGTGACAGTGGCAAAGGGAATTGTGAATTTTGAATTATGAATTGGGCACAAGCTGCAAGCTTGCGCCAGCGGGGGGCATTAGGGATCTATTATAAGAATTGTACTCCTGAACAATTGAGAGAACTTATATATTATAGAAATTCATTAAAATATGGAGATAGATTGGGACCTACCTATGATTTTCTAAGAAAATCAGGAAAAACAAATTTGGAAATAATAGAAAGTGCATCAAGAACAGCTGGTGAAGATCTCGAAAAACTTTTTAAAACAATATCAAAAGATTTGCCTGCTTCTGGGAAAATTTCTCTTAGCACAATGGGCTTTATATAAATATTATATTTATGGAGTTAATATTATTAAACTATGAGAACAAACAAACAGTAATATTTTATAATATTATAGATAATGTATATGGAAAAATTTCTTCAAATATGAAAAGGATAGGATTTTATGATATTTGGGAAGATATCCTTTTTGGGGTAGTAGTATTAAATTTGACTATTTGGGTTTTTATAGAGACAAAAATGGTTAAATTAGATGATATTTGTAACATTAAGAATGAGATTATTAATCAAAGGACATTTTTACTCATTGAAACAACATCAGGGAATATTTATACAATCTCTACAACTTTAGATCTGGAGGCTGATTATGTATTAGAGTCTGATTATTATGTAGATGGAACAGAATATAATCTTGGATTATATATTGAGAAATTAAAATTGAAAAAGGATACTAAAGAATTATTTATAAAAAATGTCTCAGAAAATGGTTTGATAATATCATAAACTAAGGGTAATATTAAACCCGTTTATGCCCTCCCATTCTTATTTCTATACTGCCTCTATGTGCTATTTTGGACTTGAGGCGTATGATGAGAATGGAGAAAAGGTGTGGGCACGAGAATTAGACCTTTACGGGAATGCTATTGCTGGTGATAGCTCGTTTATTCCTTTCTTATACCAAGGACAGTATTATGATGAGGAGATTGGGTTAGCTTATAACCGTTTCCGTTATTACTCACCTGAAAGCGGTACTTATATTAGCCAAGACCCGATAAGGTTGGCGGGGGGACTGGCGTTTTATGGGTATGTGATGGATTGTAATGGGTGGATTGACCCGTGGGGACTTAAAGGGATTGTTCCCACAGTCACAAAAGGATCTAATGGAGAGGTTTTAACTGCTAAAGCGACAGTTACTTCGTCTAATATAGGAAAAAGATCTGCAACAAATGCATCCTCAAGAGAGTATGCAAGAAGTTTAGGACTACCTACCGACGACGCGGGACATATGATTGGAAAACAATTAGGTGGTTCGGAAGGAAAAGATAATGTATTTCCTCAAGATCCACATATTAACAGGGAAAAATTTGCTCAATTCGAAGGAGATGTAGCAGACTTTGTAAAATTACATGGACAAGCAGATATTACTATTGAGTTTGAATATGCTAATGCAGGGACACGTCCAACAAAAGTAACCTATACTGCTACAGCACCTAATGGAGAAAAACTATTGAAAGAATTTGAAAATTCACACTAAAATATATTAAAGATGAATGATTTAGAAATTGCAAAAAATGTAGTCGTAGATTTTATAAAGGAAATGAATCTATGGGAAAAAGAATGTAACAACATTGAGAAGGAGGTAAGTCTTTCTTATCAAGAAAAAACAGAGAGAAAGAAGGAGTTACTTGTGAAATTATTTAATAAATTTTGTACAAATAAAAAGCGTACTTATGGGCGTCCTAATGTTATAGATTATGGAACTAACGGTTATTATGAATACGATCCTGATAAAGAAGTAATAGAAGAAGTAACAGAAGAAAATAAAAAAATAATAGTTATAACTTACAGAGAATCTCCACTGAAAACTAAGTATATGTATATACTTTTAAAAAAAGGAGAGTATTGGCTCATTGATTCTAAAAAAAAATGTTTTCTTTTAGACGATAAATGGAAACCAATATTTTTATAGATGATATACTCACAAAATTTGAATTTTAAAATAAGAGATAACACCCGTTAGAATATGTCTACAGGTATATTAGGTTAGTTCTTTGGTAAAGATCCTAATAAGGCGTTCAATAAAGGAGTGGAGAAGGTAGCTAATCACCATTCTCACAAGAGTTTTGGGCAGCTTTTTGAGGAAGCTACTGAGGAGTTAGGT
>CALFOY010000219.1 GCA_937919265.1 uncultured Capnocytophaga sp.
ACCCCTGTTTTTAATCTCTTGAGAATCAATAAAAATATTGAAGCTAAATCAAAATTACTTTTAAATCCTCTTTTTCCTACACTTAAAAAGGAAATAATCCATTTATTTATTGTATCTTTGCCCAAAGTTCCTGAATTTTGGTGTTCTTTTTTTTTCAAACACAAAATTACTAATTTTTGGGAACTTTTACTTCTCTAAAAAGTTTAAACAGCTTCATAACTTTACTTTCTTATATTTTCTCTAATTGTTTTTATAAAAAAGATGTGTATGTGCTATATAGCACAATTCCTTCCATTATTCTATAGTGTTCTATTAAATTAAGGCATTGCTTTTAATTTACTTCCTGTTACTACTAGTTGATGAGTGTTAGGGTCATACTCCTTTATATCTGTAGCAGTTTTCCATTGTGCATTAGCTTTATAAGCATTTAAAGCACTTGCAGGAACATAAAAATTTTGAATATCACCTTTTCCAAAAGAATCATTTCTTCCTGAGCTAAGAGTAGGAGGAATAGTAGCTTCTATGTAAACATTCTTAATATCTGTATTCTGGAATACGAGATATCCTATCGAAGTAATATTTTTAGTAAAATGAATTTCTTCTAAAACTGAACAATTTCTAAATGCAGAATGACCTATAGTAGTTATTTTTTCTGTAAATTTAATAGTAGTTAAATCTCTACATCCTCGAAATGCCTCATTTCCTATTTTGGTAATATTAGCTAATTCTGGAATATTTGTCATATCGATAGTTGTGACATTTTTATTTCTCCACTCTAGTAAGGTAGTTGCATCATCACTTATTAAAAAATCCACTTTTTGAGCAATATTGTTACTTCCTGTCAAAGAAATTCCACTTCCCCAGCCATTCTCTGTTTTAGGTCCATAGAGATTCTTATTCTGCGTATCAATATACCAATCTCCCATATTTCCTTGTGTAGTAGGCGCTACAGTTCCAGATAGTATTTTACTACCAGCTTGTCCTTGAGTACCTTTAAAGGATATAGGATTTCCCCAGCCTTCTATAGTTTTTGCTCCATACAAATTCATAGCATTTTTATCAAGATAATAATCTCCTATACTTCCAAGAGAAGTATTGGGAGCACCTTCACCTGAAAGAATTTGAATACCTTTTTGAACTTCTACACGTTCAACTACTTTTTCGGTTTCTTTTCCACAACTGCTAATAGTGAGCAGTCCTATCATAGCCATTGCTATTACAATTTTTTTCATCTTAATAAAATATTTAAAAATCTCCCTACTCTATTACAGGCTTTTCGGGTTTTCGCCTTATATAAACAGAGCTCTTTTATTTCTGAGTGCAAAGATAGAGTGCTGGATGGTCAAGCTACGACCGACTTGTTATTTTAACATAACAAAAAAGCAAACCTACTCACGAAAAAAATTCGTAAGCAGGCTTGCTTTTCTCAAATATTTTTATATACGAATTGCTTAAGCTAAGACATAATAAGAGCTTGCGTTGCGTTGCGTTGCGTTGCGTTGCGTTGCGTTGCGTTGCGTTGCGTTGCGTT
>CALFOY010000220.1 GCA_937919265.1 uncultured Capnocytophaga sp.
TAGAATTTAAAGCATAACCAAACAATATCTTTTTCAGTAGCAATACGATCGTTAAAAAAGTAATTCTCTATAAAAGAAACTATGTTAGTATCTCCATCTTCTTCCTTTTTAGGACAAATACTTCCTTTTAAAGTAAAAAAATTTCCTTGATAAAATCGATTCACTTCATTGTAGATAGCATTTATTCCAGCGTAATTCTTAGAAATTACCTCTTCGTATTCTAGATTGTTTGTAGGTATATTGTATCCTTCTACTAATTCATATTCTTTATCTCCACAGAACACTTTTACTTGCTGCAAGTAATAATTGAAAAACTCCTTTTGTTCCTTGTTATTTATATCTATATAGAAACATAAATCCTCTAATTTTTCTACCTCTGGGGCGTGTAGTCCCACCCAAAACTCTCCAGAAGGGATATTCCTATCTGATTGGTCTACCTCTTCTTGGTAAAAAAAACTTTCTTGTTGCAGTATTTTATTGCCAAAAACTAAATATTTTACCTGAGCAGTAGTGAGTTTCATTTCTAAAGTAGGGCTGAAAAAGATATTCATTGTTTTTACCTCAGTAGGGCTATATAAATTCTGTACCCGTTTAACAGCCTTAAAATGATTATATCGTGATATTTGCACATTATTTTCTACTGGAGTAAGTTGCAGAAGTGTCTGTGATGGAGTGATACCGGTAACTTCATCTGGAAAAATCACCTCAAGAATACGCTCAGTAATCCTTGTACGAGAATTTTCTTGTTCAAAGTGTAACTTTTCGAGTTCTGATGCACAAGCTGAAAGAATAAGCTCTAAAACTGGGTCAAAAGCGTTTTCTGATTCTAATTCACTATAGCCCCACATTTTTGAAGCTCTTTTTAGCATTCTATTTTTTATCTGATCTTGTTTCATGGTTCAGTATTTCTTATATTTTTCAAAGGTTTGAAAAGTCAATATAAAAAAATCAATAAGACAAAGGACTTACAAAAAACGAGTTTCTGAAAGTATAAGGACGATTGGTTTCTAAAACAATTGCTTTTATAGAGACTAATACTTTTTTCTTTATTCGTTTCTTTTCTAAGTTTCCCAAATCTTGCTCTGTAATAGTTACTTCTATATCTTGTGTTGTAATACGTTTTTCATGTTGTGCAATACTATTCTTTAGACTTTGTGCCACAAAGGCTTTTAGTTCATTATCACTCTTGAGTAGATCAAAATCCGAGTCCCACAGTTCACAACCATAGGTCTCATCAAACTTACATTCCCCAAAAGTGGTGGTTATTAGGGTGTAAATAGATTGAGAGATAGAATCTTCTAAAGCTATTTTAGCAAGGTCTTGCTTTTTCATCAAGCCTTCAAAATCAATGGGGAGTTTGTAATATATCCCTTTCATAAAT
>CALFOY010000221.1 GCA_937919265.1 uncultured Capnocytophaga sp.
TACGAGATCTAGTACGGTCTCGTGGGCTCGGAGATGTGTATAAGAGACAGTTCTGTATCTTTGCACCTAATAACGAACCTAATTAATGATACATCTTAGATAGATGTAAAATTGAGAAGTTTTTTACATACACAAGAAGTGAATTATTCTCTTGAATGTAGATTTATACCTTAGAAAGGTCAATCTAATCTTGAAGATATTATATTTTTTGGATTCTTTTAAGCATATGAGGATTTATGTACTATTTTTTTTATCAAGTTTTTCTTATATTTTCTCACAAGAGAAAGAACACCCCATTACTACGGCATTTCCTTTCTTACTTATAAGTCCTGATGCTATAGCCTCAGGCAGAGGAGATATAGGGGGCGCTTCCTCTCCTGATGTTTTCTCACAATATTGGAATTCATCAAAATATGTTTTCTCTCTGCAAAAATCAGGAATAGGAATGAGTTATACTCCTTACTTAAACAAGTTGTCTCGTGATATTTTTTTAGCTAATTTGAGTTATTATAGAAAGGGAAGTAGAAGTGCTTGGGGAGGTAGTCTTCGTTATTTTAGTATAGGAGAAGTCCAACAAACTCAACTTTTTGGAAGTGATATATATAGATTAGGAAATTTTTTACCTTCTGAATGGTCATTAGATCTTTCATACAATTTAAAATTGACTGAACATTATTCTATGGGTGTTACAGCTCGCTACTTACACTCGGATTTACACTTTCCTACAGAAGGAAAATCTATTGCACAAGGAGTAGCTTTTGATATTTCAGGTTACTATACTTCTGAAAAACATCCTATAGGTGATTATTTGGGAAATTACCTATTTGGATTTCAGATTTCAAATATAGGAAGTAAAATAAAATATGACGATTTAGGACAGACATTTTTTCTTCCTACTAATCTTAAACTCAGTGGGAGTTACACCTTATCAGTAGATAGTGAAAATGATATTTCTCTACTTTTAGAACTCAATAAATTATTAGTTCCTTCTGATACACAAAAACATAAAAAGACTGATTTTTTAGAAGGCATTTTTACTTCGTTTACAGATGCTCCCAATGGTTTTTCAGAAGAGATGCGAGAAATTTCTTGGGCTTTAGGGTTTGAATATAGCTATTTACAACACTGGTGTTTGCGTACTGGCTATTTCTATCAGCATAAAAACAAAGGGGATAAAAAATATTTTACTATTGGCACAGGCTTTAATATGCAACATTGGCAACTTGATTTTTCTTACCTTTTTTCTACTGCTCAAACGGTTAATCCTTTAAGTAATTCTCTTAGAATTTCATTACAATACACTTTTTAACCACATTCTCTTTTGATAATATAACAAAAACTCCTGTTATTTACAGGAGTTTTTGTGAAAATAAAGGAGTAATACTAATCATCAATAGGATTTTTAAACATCTGTAATGCTTCTGATGATTTTTTATCACCTGGTAAGGTATATGTAAGCTTGATATAATAATCACCTTTTCTCATAGGTGTAAAAGTATTTTTTAGAAATTGATGGGCAGGGCTTGAGAAAGATACCATTCCTTTGCTTACATCATTAGAAATTTGATTGATAATATCTACAAAATCCATCTTATAAGCCAATGCTAAATCATATTGATATGGAAAGTAATTATCTACTCCTTGTGAGAAAATTTCATTTTGTACACTAGTTAGGTAATGATTATCAATAGAAATTGCCTTTGAGAGTATTTGTCCCCACTCTTTTGTATCTCTTCTTAATTGATATTTTCCAGCAATTGGCAATTGGCTATACAAAGTAGGATTTATGTATTGTTTAAAATAAGCATCCTGCAAAGTAGCTTCTACTGCAATTAGAGGTTTTTTCTTAGAGTACTCATTACCTACAAGGTCTACTACTTCAAAAGGTTCTGATTTTTGAAGGTTATTAGCAAGAGAAATTACATCAGAGTATTGTATAATAAAGTTGTAATAAGAAACTTTGATAGCTTTTATTTTTTCATTAAACGTTTTATACTTACTAGTACTAAAATCATACGCTAATCGTTCTATTTCGCCGTCTTTACTTAATGATTGAGCTTGTTTTTGTAAAACCTCATAATCATTACCCTCTTCCTGAGTTCTCTTTACATTTTGAGTAACTTCTTTCTTCTCATCTTTTGCATTAGTTTTTACAAGTTTACTGAAAAAGCTAACTTTATAAGCTGACTTTGTTTGTATTTTAGGCATAGCAAAAGTAATCTCATTAGCATCATTGTTATAAACAAATGCCACCTCTTGTGCTTTATGAGTTTGATTATCTATAATTTTCACTCCATTTTCCCATTGATTACCTTCAAATAGATAGTCTTGTCCTTGTTTAAGTTTTACATACCCTTGTTCAAACTCATCTTTTAAGAAAAATTTTTGTGATACTACGGGGTAAGCATATTCTATATTTTGTAATGGAATATAATTAGGAGCTGTACCTGTTGTAAATGTGCGTTCTTCAAGTTCTTTAGCTACTTGTCCGTTTTGGGTGATAGGTCTGAATATACCACCCTCTTGTTTTTGGAAGCTAACTTCTACTTGCACTTTAAATTTCTTTTGAGGAGGTAAAATATCTTCAGGAATAAAATTAGCTCTATCTTTTAAGTGTGACCACTCTAATCTACCTTTAACTTGTTGATTTTTATCATCAAGGACATTAAATTTTTCAAGTACTACTCTATAAGTACTTTTTCCATTATCTTCTGGAATTTCAAAAGGTTCATTTACTTTCATTGAAAAGGTAGCTTGAGGTATGGCAAATACATCTACATCATTACTATTATTTTTAGGAGATACATCAGCGATGAGTTTCATTCCTTCAAAAGCACCTCCTGCAGATCCAAAGTCACATTGTTCACCTATAGTTACTTTGAAATTGAACTTTCCTTTGATAAGTCCGCCTAAGACATTCATATATCCACCTACATAACCTCGCAACCATACAGGATTAGGCAATTTAGCTTGCATTAATACAGCTGCTCCTGCTGAAATGATAGGGACTCTCATATTAACAAAAAGCAATTTTACACGCACTCCTAATTCACCTTGCAAATAGGCATAAGATTGTCCGTTAGCATACCAACCATCTATACCTACCTGTTCCCCTGTATTTCTACACGCTGCTTCTCCATAATTCTTAAGCATTATATCAAATCCAACACCTGCTTTGAAATTAGCATAGAAAATTAGGAATGATAAATCACCAGTATCTATACTTAAATCTGAACCAAAGGCAAAACCTCCTGCATTAGCTAAAGCATTTTCGTCCCGCATATAATTGAGTTCCTGTGCTTCTACTCCTAAGAGACTCGCTACATTGGCAGGAGGCGGTGGAGAAGCAGGTAATTTTGTGCCTGCCATAAGATAAGAGCCCGTTTTGAGCGAAACGCCTGCTACTCCCATTTTTATACCTACCCTATCATCGGGTGTACCAATGTGTAAATACCAATCATTAGGGTCTTTATGAAAAACAGCCCATCCTGCTCTACCTCCTTCACCTACACCTGATATGAACCCAGCATTGATATACACATCAAGAGTACCGTGCGTAGTTTGATTGGCTATATCAAACTGAATAGCTGTCTTGAATTGAATAGTAGCCTTATTATCAGCAGTAGTAGGTATTGCTTTTTCAGCAAGGGGTAAGAAGCGTTTTTCAAAACTACTGCGTTTTTCATTATTAGTTTCTAGACCTAAGAAGGCTGCTTTATTTTCTAAACTCTTTGATACTTTTGAAACTAAATTCTGTATGTTTTCCATTCCTGGAATATTAGCCAAAATATTTCCTTTTCCATAAATAGCAGAAAAATCTAATCCTCCATTTTTGTTGAATAACATTTCAAAAGCAGCTTCTCCATTGAAAGCCTTGTCTGAACCTATAGCAAAACTCACTAATGCTTTTAGTCCTAATCCTCCTTCTTGGTAAGGTTCATAGGTAAGTCCTGAGGGAGAAAATTCAGTAGGGGCAGCGAGTGCATTTCGTTTCATATTGTAATAAGCACCGCCTCCAAAGCCATTGATAAAATAGCCTGTTGAAATCTTAGCACTAGCATCAAAATACCAATATCTAAATTCTCTTTTTCCGAAAATAGCCTTTGCTTTTACCTCACAAGCTCCTTTGATAGCTACTTTCAAATCGGCATTAAATCCGTTGCCATATATAGGGTGATTTTCGAGTAAATCAAGTCGACCATCCATAGAAAATCCACAGAAAGAACCTTTTATAGCTATAGCAGAAAGGTCTAAGCCTTTGAATTTATAGTTGTAAGTGTGATTTTCTGAAGTAAGCTCACCTAAAATACCAATATTGGCTCGTGCAGAAAGTTCGCTTTTATCCATTAGGTTCAGTGCTACATCAAAATACACATCAGCACGATTATCAGAAGTTTTTACTTCTATACCTTTTATACTTACAGGAAAATTGCTAAAAGAAACTTCATTTTTATAGCCCATATTCCCCACAGAAATCATAGGAGAAACTGTTTGTAATCTCAAATTTTCAAAAGTAATCCCTTTAAAATCTACAGTTTTACTTTCCTCCTGATTTTCCTGTGTTTCTTTTTCTGCAGTTTTGTTGGCGGCAAAGTTTATATTACCGTGTAAAACAGCTTTAGGAAGAAAACGATTGTTCTCTACTTTTAGTTCTATGGAACTATTTTTATAAAGAGAGGCTTTTGCTTGCCAAAGGTCAAATTGTATCTCATCAGTTGTTATTACATTTAAACTATATTTTTCCTCTGAAATCAACCCATTGTATTGCAAGCCTAATTGCTCTATATTTTTGTTCTTGGAGGCATTGGTAATAGGAAGTAGTATTTTTCCATTAAAATTTGCTTTTACAAATTCGCCTGTTTCTATTTGTATCTCAATATGCTCTAATGAATATGCCCAAGCGTTATTTTTATCAGTAATACCTTCTTTCAAGGGGAATATATTCTCTCCAGAAAAGATACCAGAAACACCAAACTTATCGATAATAAGCCCTTTAGCAGAAAACTCTATGCGCTTTCCACTTTCAGCTGTTGATTTTGTTTTAAATTCAGAAGGAAGTCCTATTGAAAAATTATCAATATACACTCCTTTCCAACTCTCTTGTGCTGGAAATAACAAACCTTTGGTGTTGTACACATTAGGAAAAACAACAGAAGGGTCATTTTTTATATCACTTACATCAAGCACAGCCTTTGAGACTAAAAACTGAAAATTGCCATTGTAGTCTGTTCCATTCTGTTTTTTAGCCAATACAAAAGGAGAAAGAGATACATTCATTATCAAATCATTCCAAGCAGATGCTGTAATACTAAAATCACCTCTTACTCTGTTAGGCGCTTCTATAACACGTCCATTAGACAAAGTTACAGCTACGGTTTGTTTAGCTTCATTCACTATTCCATTTTCTATAGGGAGAATAAGCTCTCTTGAGAACTCAACGGCTCCTGATAGGTGAAATTCTTTAAATCCATCACAGTCTATTATTGTATAAGTTAAATCTTCACTTTGTCCTGTTTCTTTATTAAAACCTCCGTAAAGAGTAAGTTGCCAAGCATCTTTATGAATAGGAATAGCTATGTCGCCGAGCAAAGCTAATTTAGCATCTCCTATGATACCTCCACCGTGAGAGAGTTTGACATTGTTTGCTCCAAAAAATAAAGAAATAGGACGACCATCCTCTCCTTTTTGAGGAATATCTACTTTAGCAAATACCTGTAATTCAGTATAGTCAGAATGTAGTTCTGCCTTTATAATCCCTATCGAGTAGGTAGCATTATCACCTCCCTTACGAGTTTTTATACCAATAGGCAGAGAGGTAATATTTTGAGAAGATAAATTATCTACCCACAATCCTTTCCTTTCTATTTTCTGCATTTGTTGAGCAGCATTCTCAGGGGTAAGGTCATTGTTATTAGTATTCTGCCCCAAGAGTAAAGAACACCAGAGACTAAAAAAAACAAAAGGTATAGATGAAAATATATTTCGCATTGTATTCTATTTTTTTAAGGTGAAACCATTTTAAAAACTATAACTATAATTTACATTTAGTGTTATATCTTCAGCTGATTTTTGCTGAGAACTTCTAAACATCTGCATTCCATAGAATGAAAAATTGTGCTTTTCAAGCAGTACATACGATACATTGCACTTGATTCCTAAAACACTATTTCCTAAGGAATCGTTCGTTCGATTATAAAGAGTTCCTAAACTTGTATTGAGCTTATTTTCAAAGAATTTTTTGGCGATTGTAACACTCCCACCGTAAAAATCGGTTATCTCTCTCCCTACTTTATTTTGAGTGTAGTTAGCAGAGGTATTCACATTCATTTGCAGAGAAGAAAAGCTAATGGTATGAGCTGCATTATAATTTTGCACTAAGCTAGCTTGTCCTCTACCTATAATACCTCCTTGTTCATTGGCTTGTCCTGCAATAGAATAGTTGAAATTTACATTCTGACTTTTATCTTTTCCAAAAACATAATTCATATTCACATTTCCGTTTTGAGAAAGCTGGCGATAAGTAAGTGTATCGGCAGGATTCATATTTGGGGTGTTGATATAGTCAAACTCGTTTAAACGGCGGTTAGTAGTGGATATAAAATTAGAGTATGAACCTGATACGTTTAGTTTTTCTGAAATCTTTGCGTTTACATTGGCACTTCCTACTAATCTCACAGCTGTTTGATTTTTCTGTTCTTTTAAATTGTCGCGTTGGTATCCTAATTGTGTGGTAATACTCACTCTGTCTTTGAAAAACGGACGGGCAAAGGTAAGAGAGATATTCTCCAAATCATTATTGAAATACATAGCTCCAAAAGTACGATAAGTAGGATCGATATTCTCGTATACAATTCCTACATTTGCTTTTCCTATCAGATAGCTTAAACGGGCATCAAAAGCCCTACTTTTGGAGGTGGAAAGCAAATAGTCTAATGAATTATCCTCAGCTCTAAGAGGAGTCTTTTCCTGAATGATAGAAAGCGCATATTGTACTTCTAAGCTCAAGTTTTTTATAAAAGTTGTAGCAAATTTTAACGTATTAGCATAATTAGACTTAGGAGAAATATCAGTAGGATGTTCTAATGAATTTTTAGCATCCCAAGCATATAAGCTACTGTATTCTACCTTATATTTTTCTTTGTCAAAATTGACCTTTATAGCTGAACCATATCTCTCAAAAACTGCTGCTTGCCCTATATTTTTATCTTCTTCTACTGCTTTGAGTAAGCGTCCTCCCATTGTACTAAATTTCAACGCTCCTTTAGGTGTTAATTCTATTCCTATTCCACGAAAAGGATGTCCGTTGAGCGTATAAGGAGAGTAAGTGAGGGTGTGGTCGCCTAAGTACAATTTTATCCATTTGTATTTAGGAGCAATACTAAATCTATTAAAGTCAAAAGGGACTTTATAGTTCAGAGCATTTCCTTGATTGGTAATAGAGTAACTCACTGGCATTGAAAAGGTAAGAAAACTAAAATTCAAACTTCCTGTAAGCATATAAGTAAAGGTACTTTTTTCAGCGGAAGAACTGAAAAACATAGCATCAGCATTGATGCCTCCACTTACTTTAAACTTTGTATCTTTAGTCATTGCCTCTATGTCTAAATCTTGTGCATTGCTACCAAAAGATATACACAAAAGTCCTCCCAAAAGCATATACTTTAATAATAGTTTCATTATCTATTTATTTTTGAACTTTTATATCACACAAAATATATGAATTTTCTGCACCTTTGCTTACAAATTGCTTTATTTTGATAGCTCCTTTTCTACTATCGTGGGTTTGAAATAACACTATTCGAGGCAGCGTATTGGTAAATGCTTGTGCTCCCGCTGCCGAATGTGTAATGGAAAGTGCACGTAAAGGGGTATCATTTGTCATTGCATTGAAATTTTCTTCAGTAAAATTGAGCCCACAATTACATATTTCTTGTGAATTGACAAAAACAGTAGTTTTTGCACCTGTAATAGGAAAGAAAGCATTTTTTTGAGCCTCAGTTGGAGATACAAATTTATTGCTTGCAAAAGTAGGGCTACCTCCTTGAAAAACTATATCTATCAAAGGAGCATTTTCAGCGGTAATATCTTTAGAGAAAAAAGATTTCTTCAGTTTTGTGGAATAGAAAGCTGCTATTTTTTCGCTGTTATGAGCATAATTAATTCCTAATTTTACATTTTCTAATACATAAATCCCCGTATTAGGATATACTGTAATTTGTTTTTGTAAAGTTTGAGTTGTTTTACCATTAGAGGCTACAAGTATTATAGTATAAGTACCAGCATTAGTATAGGTTACTTTAGGATTTACTTCAGTAGAAGTATTAGGAGTGCCACCTTGAAATGTCCATTGATATGAAATAGCATTTTCAGTTCTATTTTGCAAGGTGATATTTACAGGCACTTGTAAATCTTCATCTTCAATAGGTGTCTGCCAAAAAAAAGCAGGTTTAATAGCAGGTTTTACCTCTACAAAATCTGAAAAAGTTTGACGATCATACCCATTAGAAACTTCTAAAGTTATTTCGTGTTTGTCTTCTGTAGAAAAGACCACCGCAGGAGGTGTTTTCCCTTCAAAAGTTTCAGGAGTGCCTCCTTTAAAAAGCCATTTATAAGTGAGGTTCTCTCCCTGAGTAGTATTAGTAAACTTCACCGTTACAGGAGGGTAGCTATTCATTACAATCTCTTTTGTAAAGCTTGCTTTTTTGATAGCATCTTTTATTGTGATAGTTTGCTCTTGAGTATCTGATTCTTTATACTCGTTAGTAACAGTTAGCTTTACTTTGTATGAGCCGTGTTGTGTATAGAGCACTTCAGGAGATTTTTCAGTAGAGGTATTAGGTGTACCACTTTCGAACTCCCACAAGTAATGCTCTCCCCCTGAAGAGGTGTTGTTCATCTTTACATAAACGGGTACTGATTCATCACCATTTTTAAAACTCATTTGAAAAGAAGCCTTCACAGGAATTTCTGTCTCTCGATAACAAGAAACTACTGCAAAGGCTATTAAGCAAATGATAAAATATCGGTATAAACTCATCATTATTGTTTTTGATTTTATTTGTTATTTCTTTTGTTCGTCCTAAAATTAGTTAGTCCGTAGATTTTCAAAGAAGTATTGAGCTACTTTCTTTGTTTATCACATATCTTTAGCCTTTGTTCTTAAGACTTATCACTGTAATCTTATTTCAGGATATGACATTATCACCCTCACTAATGATTTTAAAAACACTTATTCCGCAACCACTTACACATTGTAAATAGGTTTCGTATTATCTAAAACTTGTTTGAGTTCTTTAGAGGCGTTGTAATATCTTTGTACATCTATACTTTCTGGGCGCATTTTTAATATCTCTTCCCGCCTATTTACAAATTTAGTCATAAAATCTTCATAACTACTATCATTACAAAGTCTTAGAATAGCAGCTTTCTTAAATTGCCAAAATTGCCCTAAAATTTCTGACAACTCCTCCCGTTCTGATTTATCTTTAATATATTCATATAAAACCGATAAATCTTTCCATTTTTCGTAAAAAGGAATAAAGTATTCATTGTAAAATCTATCAAACAAATTACAGACTTCTGCGGTTTTTTGTTCTGTATCTATTAAAATTCCATCAGCAGGAAGCCTATATTCATCATAATCTCTTGTCATAATTGTGTTATAAATATCTTTGGGTTTCACTGCTGTAATTTTATTTTTATAGAGAATATTTGCTACAATATTTTCTACTAATGGTACTTGATTACAATTAACAAAACCATAAAAATATTTATTTTCATAAATTTCAGATAAAAACCGAATACCGATAATTAAATCATTTTCTTTTTTACTATAATATAGTTGTTGAGCAGTTTTATCTCCTTCTTTTGTTAAATTAAACCCTCTGTTACTAAGAAATTTATCTATGTAATTTATGACTTGTTCCCTAAACATATCTCTTATTTAAAATTAACATCATTCATTCACAAAAGGATTGGGTTCATTTTCTAAATGAGTGATTAAATAATCAAATCCTTGTTGG
>CALFOY010000222.1 GCA_937919265.1 uncultured Capnocytophaga sp.
GAGATCTAGTACGGTCTCGTGGGCTCGGAGATGTGTATAAGAGACAGCTTATATATCATCTTTAAGGCCATAGTTGGTAGTATTCTTGGAGTTACCCGCAATAAAAAAGTAAGAAACCCTAAAAATATACCTTGTAGCTTTAACTTTTTTTTCAATTTAAAAAGTTTCCATTCTCCTTTGATATACTGTTTCCCTCTCCTACGTGATAACATACCATCTCCTGTCCGTGCTAAAAGTAATACTTCATCTATATTTCCTACTTCATAATCTTTAGCTATAACTCGTAACCATAGATTATAATCTTCTAAAAAAAGATGATGTTGATATCCCCCTACTTCTTCTATAATATCTTTGCGAAAAGCAACTACCATATGATTAAATGGACTTCTTGAAAGAGCATACTTTTTAATATTTTTATTACCAATAGGCACTTTTCTATAGGTTGATATGAGTGCCTTATCTTCTATAAACTCAGCAATATGTGCACTAAAAAGTACAACATTAGGAAATTCTGATATAAAAGCAAGTTGTTTTTCAAAACGTTCAGGCAAGCAAATATCATCTGTATCCATACGGAATACCCAATTATAGGAACAATATTTTAACCCCTCATTGAGAGCCTTTCCTAAGCCTACATTTTGTGGTAGTCTAATAATCTTAATAGGTAGAATAGTAATAAATTGTCTTACCACTTCCTCCAACTCAGAGGAAATAGCTCCATCAAAAACCATTATGATTTCTGTAGCAGGAAGTGTTTGCTTTTCTAAACTTTCTAAACATTCTTTTAAGAATTCTGGTTTTTCCTTTATGTAAAGTGATAATAAAACTGAAAAATTCATAATTATTTATTAGCTGTTAATAACATTTGAAAAGCTGAATTTGATAAAAAAGTAGGAGCTAACATTGATAAGCAAAGTAAAAAAACTATCAGACGATAACTTTTTAGATTAAAGTTACTATTCTGTAAAGAAATAATAATAAATATAAGTATTATATCTAGTGCAAACATTATAATTCGCTTAGAAGCAACTCCTGTAAGTACTATTATACTTTCTGTAATAAGTATAAATATAAAAGATAGGATATATATATTTACTTTAAGTAGCTTAAAAGAGTTAATCATTAAGTAAATTATATATAAAAGGATAGTAACAGCAAGGAAATACTCAACTGGTACATCTCCTGTTTCTCCTTCTGATTTCGATGAGGACAATATAGGCAAAGCCATATATATAACTAAACTTAAAAATATTCCAAACTTAACTCTTTCTTTCAAAAAGAATAGTAGAGGGAAAAACAAAAATGCTACATTATGACAAAATCCTGCAATAATTATAAAAATATAACTTTTAAATTCGTTTGTTCTTAAAAAAAAACTATTTTTATAAGCAAGAGAAACAGAATATAATGTCAAAATAGTTGCTATATATTGTCTATATACATTTTCATATCCCATCAAATTAGGAAAAAAACATAATAATAGGAAAAAAGAATAAAAGGGTAGTCTAAAATTTATTATTGTTTTTATCAGAAAATATAATACAATTGTATCTATAAGAAGTAGTATTAATATCTTATCTTGTAATATTATGTAGCCTCCCATAAAAGAACCCCAAAAAATAAATTCTCTTAAAAAATAAAAACTATCCATTATTAATAATAGTTGAATATTATCGTCAAGATATTCGACATAAGTATTAATATCTATATCAAATCCTGATAATCTTACTATAACAAACCAGATAACTCCTATAATAAAAGCTAATATCTTTCTCAAAGGCGGTTCTATACTAGAAAATTTACTTTCCTTATAGGCAAAAGTTAGTGTGAAGTAACAGAGAATTATATAGAAAAATAGTTCTAAAGTCATTGTTTTTTGTTTATTTTTAATATGGAGCTATATATCACCATTAATAATAATATTATCTATATTTTTCTCATCTGAATAATAGCTATCAAAAATAGTTTTTACAGTATTATAATACTCATTAGCCAGTATCATCTTTTCTCTCTCAAAAGACAATATTTTATTAACAGCATCGTCTATGGATATATCTCCACTAATTTTCAATTCATTTTCTTGTAAATCTATTTTTGTATTAAAATCAGCAACAGCATCTGTAAATATAGGTATAAGACCTACTGAAAGGTAGGAGTTCATTTTTGTAGGAGTAGCTACATAATTAACAATATGATTTTTACGAATTAGAAAACCATATTTATATTTAGATAATTCAATATCCAATTCTGATAGAGGTACATATTTTACTTCAAAATGTTGTACTTGCTCTTTTTTTAGAATCGTATTAGCTTTTTCCTTTTCTATTGTCAAAATAACAAGTTTACTATTAGGTAGTACTTCCTCTATTTTCTTATAGATTGCTATTGTTTCTTCAAAACACTGCCAAGCACTTAAACTTCCTGCATATACAAAATATGGCTTTACATATCTTTCAGATATAAAAAAAGCACTTTCTTGTAAGTGTTTATTATAGCAAGGAACAATTATAGATTTTTTTTCTATTTTAATTTTATATTTATTTTCAAAATGTTTTAATGTCGCTTGAGAACCTAAGAAAATCTTTTTAGATTTCTTTAAGATAAGTATTTCTGCTATAGTTCTTATGTAATGTAAAAAGATATTAGGCTCGTGCATTTTAGCTTCTTCAGGAGATATTCCTTGTACCCAATGTACTAATTGGATTCTTTTTACAAGAAAAAAAAAGAAATATTTTATAAAAACACCTAATTCTGTTATTATAACAACATCTTTTTTACTGACTTCACTTATTTTTTTACATCTAATAGAACTTCCTCCTGCTCTATTAATTGCTTTTTCTATCAAACTTATATAATAGCTTGTAGCATCATTTAAACTATCTTTATTTGGAAGAAAAATCTTAATATTTTGACTACTGAATATATTCATTTTTTATTAAAGAATTTGATTATTCGTTCGCAAGCCTTACCATCGCCATAAGGGTTATGTAAAGCACTCATTTTTGAGTATTTTTCTTGGTTATTAAGTAGTTGTTCACATTCATCTACTATTTTTTGCTCATCAGTACCTACCAAGATAACTGTACCTGCACTTATTGCTTCAGGGCGCTCAGTAGTATCACGCATTACCAACACAGGTTTGCCTAAGCTAGGAGCTTCCTCTTGTACACCACCACTATCAGTAATGATAAGGTAAGATTGGTTCATCAACCATACAAAAGCAGGATAAGCCAAGGGAGTAATCAATTTTACATTCTCAATACCTGATAATATACGATAAACAGGTTCTTTTACATTAGGGTTTAAGTGCACTGGATAGACTATTTGTATTTCAGGATTTTGTAAAGCGATTTTTTTTAGTGCCTGACAGATATGTATAAAGCCTTCGCCTTGATTTTCACGTCTGTGTCCTGTAACTAAGATTAGTTTTTTAGTACTATCTACGATATCTTTCAGAGAATCAATCTCTTTATCTTGTAACTTTTCTACTTTTTTAGAACTTTCTAAAAGCGCATCTATTACGGTATTGCCTGTTACTAAAATACTTTTCTCATCCACACCTTCTTTTAGTAAGTTTTGCTTTGCTTGCTGGGTAGGGGCAAAATGAAAATCGGCTATAGCTCCTGTTACTTTGCGGTTGATCTCCTCAGGGAAAGGAGCGTATTTATTAAAGGTTCTGAGTCCTGCTTCTATATGGCATACTTTTGCCCCTGCATAAAATCCTGCAATACTTGCAGCCATAGTGGTAGTAGTATCGCCATGTACAAATATATAGTCAGGTCTACAATCTTCTAAAACAGTTTTCAATTCTGTAATAATTGTAGCAGTAAGTGTATACAAATTCTGATTAGGCTTCATCACATTGAGGTCGTAATCAGCATTTATATCAAAAAAGACTAACACTTGGTCAAGCATCTCACGATGCTGTGCTGTTATACATACTTTTGTATCAAAAGCACTTTCCTTTTGAAAAGCCTTTATAAGTGGTGCCATTTTAATGGCCTCAGGACGTGTACCAAATATAAAAAGAAGTTTTCCTGCCATATAATTAGTGTTTTTTTAATATTTTCTTAATATAATGTATTAGAAAAGACCCATATTTTGATCCTAACATTTTATATATCAATAAAAGTAACCTATTTTTTAAAGAGTTCTTTTTAGGATGGAAGTCTAATAAAAAACTCAATTTTTGTAATTCTTTAAAGCAACTTTCTCTTTCTCCTTTTTCTAATAAAGGGATAAGATTTGAACAAGCTATATAAGAACCATATAAATAGCTTAATCCTCCATCAATTTTTGACAGTTTTTCTTGTTTTTCTGTAATTATGCTTAAAATATCAATAATATTTTTTTTGCAAATTCTATTAGTTATAGCTCCTTCTCTGTCTTGTCTATAAAAATAAAATGGCTTATCATAAATAGTATATTTATCAATATATGAAATTATATCAGCGCACCAAGCAATATCTTCGTGTAGTTTCCCTTTCGGAAAGTGAATATTATTATCTTTTAGTATTTTAGCTCTTATAATTTTATTCCATGCTGTTGGGTAATAAATATTATTACTTATAAGTTCTTTAAAGTCTTTTTTAAAACTAAATGATAAATCTCTTCTGTCTCCTATAATTTTCTTTTCTACACATTTACCTTTTGTATAAAAATAAGTAAATGAATGTATTATCATATCGGGATTTTCCTTGTTAATAATTCCCTCTATCTCAGATAATATAGATTTTCCTTCCCAGAAATCATCACTATCTAAAAACATTAAATAGTCTCCTTGGGCTTCTTTTATACCAAAATTACGAGCGTCTGAAAGCCCTCCATTAACTTTATGTATTACCTTTACTTGCGTAAACTTTTTCTCATATTCATCACAAATAGCAGGAGAATTATCTGTAGAACCATCATCTACTAAAATAAGCTCATAATCTGTAAAGTCTTGTGCTAAAACAGAATCTACAGACTCTTTAAGATATTTTTCTACATTATATATAGGAATAATTATTGAAAACAACATAACTAATTTTCTATTGATATCCAGTCTTTAGGATAAGGATTCATATCTTTCATCTCTATTTTCCAAGGTTTTTGAGGTACTATTACATTTGTACTTTCTGAAAGCATAGCCCCCCACCAAGCAAAAGTACTATTACCAATGGCAAAGTTACTAAACTTTTGCAACATAGCAAAATCTTCTAGTACACTTTGTCCTTTTACTAATTCTATAGTATACAATTCTTTTATTTTATCTATTTCCTCTTGTATAATTTTAAAATCATCTGAAAAAATATATACTTTCCCAATTTTTATCTTTTCTGAAAGTATTGCTAAGGCTTTTAAATAGTACGTCACTTCTATCTTGTTATAAATATTTTCGTTCCCATTCGTAAAGAAGTCTCCTCTACGAATATGTAGTGCTACATCATCTTTACTAATTGTATAAGTAGTATTATCAGGAACTATATTTAGAATAGCCTTGCGTATCTGTTGTCTAAATGACTCTGTTACATATTGATTTGCCTGATAATAACCAATATGTATGTTAAACAATGCTTCTGCTTTAATTGGATGAAACACAGCCCATTCTTTTGTGGGCTCTATATATAACTTCACTATTTTACTCCATAAAATACTATATAAGGGAAATTTATGTAAACGCAACAAAAAAGAATATATATATCTATGAGGAAAATGCAGGAGTTTAATTCCTAATTCTTTAGGTAATTCTGTCAATAAAGAGCGTTTATTCCTATCTTTAGTGTCTCCTCTATTATTTTTTTGAAGTAAAGACAGCATCCTTATATTAACATAACCATTTTCTTTTAAATAATTGGCGTATGCTAACATATAAAGCTGATTACCTAAACCAGCCTGTAAGAAAATATAATGATTTTTATGAAGAAATAATGACATTATGTTCTTTTAAAATTAAAGTTTTTATAATAAAAATAAGCACACAAAAACATCAATATAACTATTAATATTTTAAAAATATAATTTATATCATAACACAGATAAGCAATTAATAGTACTAAAATATTTACGAATAATCCTTCTATCATTATTTTTCTAGAACCTATCATCTCTCTAATCATCTCCTTAAATGAAGGGAATATAAAAGGTAAGACAAAAACAATCCAATATGTAAAAATAGTGGTATAGAGTGCTGCCATAAATCCATATATAGGAATAAAAATAATATTTAAAATAATATTTAATATCGCTGGGAAAAATACTAAATACAATATTTTTTGAGTATTCTTGTTAATAAATATAGCAGATGAAAGATATAAGTAAATAGTTGCATTTACCAAATAACTTGTACAAGTTAAAATAGCAATAATATAAGCAGGCTGGAAAGAATCATTTCTAACAAAAATAGCATAGAATTCTTTCATCCATAACATAGTTAATAATATAAAAATAGAAACAACCAAATTTGCTGTTCTATAGTAATATTTCATTTGTATCTGATCTTTATCTCTATAAATTCTTTGTAGAATAGGTGATAAAGCTATAAAAATACCTTGAATTACAGTGTTAGCATTCTCTCCTATAGAATAACCATTAGAATATAATCCTATACTAAGTACTGAAACTCCCAATATATCCATCATAATCCTATCTGAAGAGCTTAATAAAATATGAGATAGACTATGAGGAATAACAGGTAAGGATATTTTTAATAGTTTTCTAATCCTATTACGCTTAAAGTCTATTTGTGGATATATTTTTAAGTCAATATACAAAGGTTTTAAAAATAAGACAAAAACCATTAATGATGTTATTACATAGCTTATTACCCATCCAATATAACCCAAATGATAATACTTAATCATCACAAACGAAACTAAAATAGCCGTTATCCCTGCTATCAAATTCCTTACTACTTGTATGCGAGGCTTAAATATTAAAGGAAAATAATGAGCTATAATAGTATCATTTGGGGCAAATAAAACAGGTATGACTGCAAGGACTATTACTAATACTTTTTTAGTAATAGGTGTGATTGGTAACGAAAAAAAATAGACAAAAGCTAAAACTAATGCCGCAAAAGAAGCGCTTACTATCATATAGAAAAATAATCGCCTCCAAAGCAACTTAAAGTTCTTTCCTAATTCAAAATAAGAATTTGTTAGATGTAAATGCAACCCAAGAGTTACAACCCCTAAAGCAATTCCTTTGTATGAATTAATAAGCCCTATAACTCCATAATCTTCTAAAGTAAGAAAAGGAGTAATAAGAGGTAATAGTAATATTGATAGGATAGCCGTAATTTTTGGAATTACACCGTACCAAATTGTATTAATAATTAATTGTTTTATTTTCATCTATTCTCTATATTCAATATCATTTCCAAGGTGTCAAAGCTTTTAAAATGCCTCTTCTATATATAGGATCTTTGATCTTTTTAAAGATAGAATACTTAGGATTAAAGATTTTTAAGCCTCGTTTAAGATTTTTCCATCTTAACAAATCTATACTCTTAAGTAGAATAGCTATTGTTTTTTGTGCGGTTGTTAGGTTATAGTTATCTACTGAAATATAACCTTTAACAAAATTTGCAAATGGTTTTCCAAATGTTTTAGCCCAATATCCATAAGGAAGTGTATTTTGTTTAGGTTTGGGTTCCAATTGTCTCTCGCTAATAAGAGAGTACAATTCTTTCTCATCTTTAGGACTATATGCTACCTCTATATACTTATAATAGGCCATCCCTAAGCAAATGATAGGTTTGCCATAATAGCAAGCTTCTACTCCTATAGTAGATCCAAAGGTTATTATCTTATCTGATATGTCTAATAACGAATAACTAAGAATAGGAGAGTGAGGCTCTATAACAATCAAATTTTCTATTCGCTTCAATTCTTGTAACTCTCTATTTTGGCTGTTCCTAAGATATTTTAGATTAGGATGAATTCTTAAAATAAATATTTTATTCTTATCATTTTTATAATAAGAACAGATACTTTCTATGGCTCTGATTTCATCACCAAAAATATAAACATAATTTCCCCACCCAGGAACAGAGGCAAACTCATCAATAGATGAGTTAAAAAAAGTTATAACTTCCTTGCCTTTTATTAGATCCTTATCTAACTCTTTTTTCTGAAGCCGTATATAGCTAGGTTCTAATTCGTTTTTACCTTTCCTCTGGTTTTCAAAAAAACTATTAGCTATTTCTATTTTTTCTTCTATTTTAACTGAAGTATCTCTCCATAAAGACATCATCTCTTCATAATGATATTCTAAATCAAAAGGAGTCGCATTCTCTAGTAGGTGATAAGCTCCATATCTATAGGTAGTTTCATAAGTTCTAAATGGTAACTTATTCTTCTTACAATAAAGAACTATTGTCCCAAAAATTGATGTCTTACCGTTAAAAAGATAACATAAATCAGGCGAAATAAGATCTTGATATATTTTTATAGTTTCTAATACATCTAATGCATTTTTAAGCTCGCGATTTATAAATTTTCTATTCTTTATAGTATTTACTTTATGATCTCTAAAAAAAGATATAGTAGTTGCAGCTACACATTGTCCCACTTTATAACCTTCAAAACTATAATCTTTTAAACTTTGAATATTATCAAATTCTTTTGGTTCAAAATTACTTACTTCTTTATAGTCTAAAAGTGTTATCTTTGCTCCTTGTTTTTCTAAATATTCTATAAGATTATAAAACACTTTCTTATTTCTATAAAGATGATAATTATCAGGATAACTCATTTGGGATTTCCCTATATTCCCATCAAAATCTTTAACAATGTATATATCATCTCCATTAAGAGTATGATTCATTAATAAATCAGCTTCTATCTTGGTAAAAATATTTAAAGTTACATCATTTACAAAAAAGAAAAGTATTTTCATATTATAATATTTTATTTATATGATTTGTATGGGGGATAGACTAATAAAGTATTTATTCTGTTATCCAAATCTTTCTTCAACTGAAAAATATCAGTTACATCTTTTAAAATAGAGTTATTTTCTATCATATATATCATCATTCTCAAATATGCTACTTCTCCTCCGTGAAAGCCATCTATAGCTTCTTTATCATCAGCTGAATAAGTGCTAAAGTGAGACATATCCCATAGTTCAAAATCATAAGTTTCAAAAATAGGTTTTAGCAAAGGATAAATTTGCTCCATATAGGCATATTTTTTTGTCTCCTCCATTTTAGTATTGACAGCGTCAGCAAAAGGAGGAAGAAAAGCTATAGCTTTTATATTTTCTTCTTTTAGATAAGATAATAACTCTTTTATTTTATTAATAGCCTTAGGATTTACTATTGATGCATATTCAAAACGTCTATTACCTTCCTCAATTCTTGAATAAGTATCTTGAAAATGATAATCATTTGCTAAAGGACTATCTTCTAAAACAAAATCTATATGGTTCCCATAATAGAAACTACCATCTTTCAAAAATCCTTTATTATTTAATATGGCATTAAGTCCTACTTTTTTTATATTATTCTCTTTTTCAAAAATATTTATACCATATTTTCTTGTAAAGAGATCTTTCCATACGTCTTTAATAATTGCAGGTGAAAAATTAGCAGTATAAAGTCCTTTCCAATCCAATATTGCTGGTGAGTATCTATTCTTACTTCCCTCTGTATTTAATTCATCCCAATTAGCATTAAACATCCATTGGTCAAGTCCTAAAATTAAATATTTAGGTTTTTTTTCAGTAGGAATTGCTTTTAAAAAAGGTAAGAAATCTGCTATACTTGTTATTGTATAGCCACAATTATAAAAAGATGTAATGAACATTTTATCTCTAAATGGCAATACACGAGAAGAACCTAATGCTATTACTTCTTGTTTAGGCTTATTATATAGCTCTTTCCATTTTAGAAATTCATAATTAACTTCTTGATAAGCAAATCCTATTAGGTATTCATCTCCCTTCTCTACTACTTCTTCAATTTTAGAGAAACTTTCTCCTGAATAAACTAAAATAGTTGTAGGTATACCTAATAAAACAAGTACAGGTATAACA
>CALFOY010000223.1 GCA_937919265.1 uncultured Capnocytophaga sp.
AGCAGTAGGCAGCTCGTCGGGCTCATAACCCGAAGGTCACTGGTTCGAGTCCAGTTCCCGCTACTAAACATAAGGTATTAAAACAGAGTGATTTGCTAGCCATAATCACTCTTTTTTTATGACTAATTTTTACAAAAAATTAACATTCGAATACGCTAGCGAATACGCTAACGAATATCCTATGAGAAACAGAGGTCTATATTCTAAACCAAAAATATACGATGCAAACGGCGATATTACTAAGCGCTGGTACGTTTATTTCTCTTTCCTAAATCCAAAAACTGGAAAAATGGAAAGACAAAACCCTATATATTTTGGAGTAAATAGAAAATTTAAAACTCTTTCTGAACGTAAAGAAGCAATTCGGATATTACGTAATGTTGTAGAAAAAAATTTAGAGAATGGAAATATTAACCCTTATGAAAATACTTATTCTGAAACTCAAATAATTTCCATTGAACAAGCATTTGCTTTGGGGTTGCAAAATGCTCAAAGTATAATGAGTGAAAGCTCTTTTAAAGACTATAAACATAGGCTTTCTTCTTTCGAAAAATGGCTAAATGCTAATACTTTTCAAGGGAGAAGTATTCAATCTATTACGAAAAAAACAATTATTAATTTCCTAAACTATATTTTAGAAAAAACTAGCCCCAAAAACAGAAATAACACCCGTAGCAATTTATCTATTTTTTTCAAATTTTTAGAAGATAATGAATATATTACTGAAAATTTTGTTCCTAAAATCCCAGTAATAAAAGCTAAACCAGAACGAAATAAAACCTATACACAAGCACAACAGGACGAAATTTTTGATTATATTCAAAAAAAAGACCCTCTTTTACTCTTGTTTATTAAATTTGTAAGTTATAATTTCCTTCGTCCGATTGAAGTTTGTCGTTTGCAAGTGAAAAATATAGATTTTTCGGGTAAAAAACTAGTTGTTGATGCCAAAAATAAACTTCAAAAAATAAAAATTATTCCTGAAATTCTTTTTAAAGAAATAGAATATCTAAAAAACAAACCCTCTGAAGCATTTATATTTTCTCCTGAAGGGGCTACCTTGTGGGAAACCTCAGAAACCAATAAACGAGATTATTGGAGTAAAAGATTTAAGAAAATCAAAAAAGAATTTAACTTAAATGAAGATTATGGTCTGTATTCATTTAGACATACTTTTATAACCAAACTATATAGAGAGCTAAGAAAAGAATTTCCACCCTTTGAAACCAAAAGCCGTTTAATGCTTATTACAGGACACACCACAATAACAGCATTAGAAAAGTATTTGCGAGATATTGACGCTGAATTACCAGAGGATTACTCAGGGTTATTGATTTAATTCAAAGATTAACAAGTCAAAAAAACATCTTCCCAGTGTTCTGGATTTACTTGAAGGGGTTGTTTTGTAGAAAAATGTATTTCTACTTCTACACCGAAAAGGTGCGCTTGAGGCTCCTCTACAGGATATATTTTTGTTAAATCTTTTTCAAAGGCATTATAAAGAAAATGGTTTTTATCGTTGCTATCCCAACGAATACGGGCAAGAAGCTGTAATGCGATTTGTTCTGCCTGGTCTATTTTTTCCTGTTGAGCTTCAAAATCATCAAACGGAGCATTAGCAAAAATGATGCTAAAAACCATTTTTCGTTTCCCTAAGGTGTTTAACTCTCCTCCATCAAGCCCTAATTCATAATCATAAATAGCTAAAAATGGTGATGCTATCCCCGCAAAACTATTTGTTTTTTCAATAATTTCACGTGAAAAATACCCTACATTTTCTTTTATTTCTTTATGTTTTTGGGCTAAGTGTGCAAAATATTTTTTAAGTTGTAAATACATTTTTTTAAAAATAAATTCCAGATTTTTTTAAAACGGGTTCTCTTACATCTTGTTTTTTAGAGGCAAAACAAGGAAATTTTTCAGGATTATTTTTTAAAAAATCTAATAATAGAGTTTTATAACTTCCTGATTTTTGTACAAAATTTACTCGAAGTTCTAACAATTGGCTTTGGTTTATAATTTGATTTTTTTGCCAAGGCAATTGCTCCCATTGTATCACAATTCCTGAAATTGTAAAGGTAAAAGCTTGAGATAATACAGCATCTGCAAGGGTTGAATATGCTATATATTTTTTGAGTAATGCTAAAGCGGTGGTATCTTTTTTTATATCTGAAAGGGTGCATTCTGAAAGAAAATTTTGTAAAGAAAGCGCCCAAATATCGTCCATTAAAGGTATTAACTTCAAGAATATTTCATAAGAATTACCTATCGGATAAATATCTGAAAACTCAGAAGGAGTGCGGAAAAGTGATTTTTGAAGGTCGTTAATAAAAGGTAATTCTAAAACAAGAATTGAATTTTGTAACGATAAAACAGCTACATTTAGTGCCTTGTCTGCTATATTTATAGCATTCAGCCCATAATCTCTAATATCCCACCAAGGCGAGCGCTCTGTTTTATTATCATTATACGTATTAGCTCCCGCTGAAGAAAGATGCATTTTCAGAAACGGAATACTGTATGCAACGGCATAATTTGCCACCGCTTTTTGTATTTGCGAAAAAATAAACGCTTTATTATCCATAGAAAAGGAGGAGTTTTCTAATTTTTCAAGAATAGAATTTCCTACCAAAGGGGTTATTTTTTCTGTAATTGCCGTTTCTATATAAGGTTTTAAAATGTTTATATCCAAGTATTTGGATACATTTATATATTGTTTTATTTCGTCTATGGTTTGAAACATTGTTTTATTTTATTAATTTACAATCACTTGTTGTCCGTTAGGGTTTTTGTCTAATGTTGTTAGGTTGATGTTTGGGAAATTTCCGTAAAGGCTTTCTTGCCACTGGTTCCAATCTCTTATTTTTTCGAATATTTCAAGGGTTCGTAGGCGTTTTATGGGCATTCGGGTTGAAAGTATGGTGTATGCTTCACGTTTGTCGCTTCCGCTTCCTGATAGGTTTTTTCCTCCTGGTATCCCCGCTCCTAACAAACAAGGGTCTACCCCCATCGGGAAGAGTATTTCTGAGTTTCCTGCGCTGGCATCAGGTAAAAAATTCCCATCTTTTATTTTATCGTCTATTGGTAGGACCTCAATTCCTCGTATTAAATTTCCGTTTTGGTCTCTGAAAAAAGGCGACAAAAACGAGCGCCCCGCAGCTTTATTCCCGCTCATATGCTCGTCTATGGCTTTTATGGTTTTTTGACGTTCTTCTTCTTTTTGGGTGCTAGTCATTTCTTGCCATTCGTTTTGTCCGTATTTATGTGAAAAAAAATCATCGGCAACGTAAATAACAAATTTCAAATTTAATTGATTTTCAAACATATATTTTTTGAAAGTTGGTACAGACAAAACCACATCAACCCAACCATTGGCAAACGAACTATGCCATTTTACTTTTGGATAATTTTTTTCAGTAGTTAGAGTTCTCATTACAGGAATTATGAATTTCCCTATTTTTTTTTCTTTACAATAGGCTTTTAGAGTTTCTACTGAATGAATATCTGAAAAGAAAGGCACTTCAATGGTTAATGCTTCGTCAAAATTGTCGCCAAAACTTGTATTTATATACACTTTGTCTATATATCCGTTTTTTTGAGGCACTCCAAGCCTACAATGTGGCGCCTGAATGCGTTTAATAGAGACTATTTTATCAAAATTTGGACTCAAAAGGTATTCTACAAACGAAATTCCATAGGTTTCAAAATCTTCTATGATTTCTGACAAAGTAATATCCCAACGGCAACGCTTGAAAAAAGAATTTATTTCAGGAAAAGATGTACGAAGCCGTTCCCTGGTTGTCGTTCCTGTTTCGGTTTCTATGTCTTCATACAAACGAAAACCAAGCCCGTAATGAGCCGAACAAAGCACCTCCAAACCTCCGATAGCAGCGCCCGTTTTGTTGAGCTTTTCTGTAAATTCTTGCGGGTACAAATTATTATCACCCCAAGCCGAATATTTTTCAGTATCTGAATTGCTTTTCTTTATTTTGGGGTGCGTGAAGCCGTTTTTATCGCCAAAAAGTACAGCCGTTTTTGAAGCTGAAAGTACGTAAAGGTCTGTATCTATTTTTTTCATTATTATGCAATTATGCAACAAAGATAAAACCCAAAAAACAACCCGCAAAGGACGAAAAAAAAGCTCCTCAATAATGAGGAACTTAAAAAAAATATTGAAGAATGTTAATCGTTGTAGTTTTTTTGTAAATGTCCTAAAAAACAATCTGTTTCATCGGGGAAGTTTGTAAAAAAACTTCTGAGCCAAAGGAGTTTATACGTAATGTTTTTCAACAAATCGACTTGTTCTTTTGTTATGTAGCTTTCAAAAAGCATTTCATCTGTTATTT
>CALFOY010000224.1 GCA_937919265.1 uncultured Capnocytophaga sp.
AAGAAGTGACTAAAGAAATAGATGCCGCGCGATTGCAACAATGGCTCGCTGAGAAATTTGGCGATAAGAAAGTGATTTGCCAATTAGCCAATTAGGCAATTATAAAAAACTCCCTGTAGTGTGAGCTATGCACGCAGTAATTATGGGGAGTTTATTAGCTAATATCAAAGAATAACAATGCCGCATAACTTATTTCAAAATATCTATAAACACCCTCTCATAGGAGCGCAAGAACTACAAGAAATACAAAAAGCCCATCAGTCTATTGTTTTTCGTAAAGGTGATTTTATCTTGCGTAAGGACGAAATAGCTCGTGGTTATCTCATCTTGCAGAGGGGAGTTGCTCGCGCCTTTGTATATGACTATGAGGGAAAAGACATCACTACCGACTTCTTTTGTGAAGGTGAAATTATCGTGCAAGAACTTTCTCTTTTTAAGCATTTACCTTCTGCTGAAAATATCCAAGCCCTTACCGATTGTGAGGGGTGGCATATAGATTATGACCATTTTCAAGAACTTTATCACAGTTTGAAAGGATATTCGGAATGGGGGCGACTCTTTATGACAGAGAAATTGTTTGAGGCAAAAAAACGTTCTCTTGAAATGATTACACTCCCTGCCAAAGAGCGCTATATGCAGTTTATTAAGGAAAAACCCAGTGCTATAAAGCACTCTCCCTTAAAACATATAGCCACTTATTTAGGCATTACAGATACTTCGCTGAGTCGTATCAGGAAAGAAATGTAAAAATCTTGTCTTATGGCAAGATTTTTTTTGTTTGAAGGCAGTACTTTTGTCCCCGATTTCTAAAAAATATTCAAAAATGACAAAAACAAAACACTTTGATTTTCTTTTATCCATTCGCAAAAACCTATTGACTTACTTGGATAATCTTACTCCTGAACAATTAGGTTATATTCCAATAGGTTTTTCTAATAATATCTTTTGGAATATAGCACATTGTATTGCTGTACAGCAATTCTTATGTTATCAACTCAGTGGAAATAAACTGCTAATAAGCAATGATTTTTTAGAGAAATACAATCGTGGCACCTTTCCTCAAAAGATTGCACCTTCAAAGGGAGAAATCTACCAAGTAAAGGAATTGTTACTTAGTACAGTAAATCAATTACAAGAAGATTATCAAACAAGGCTATTCAATGAGTTCCCAACGGTTAAGGTAGGTTTATTTTGTATAGACACTATAGAAGATGCAATGTATGTAAACAATATGCACGAATCGAGACATTTGGGAACTGTAGTAGCTTTAAACTATTTTAGTTCAAAAATTTAATATAATATGGCTTATAGTATAACACTTGCGAATAGAGTTCGTGAATATTTAGCTGAAATTCCCCATATTACAGTGGAAGAAAAAGCGATGTTTGGCGGTTTGGCTTTCTTGGTGAATGACAAGATGTGCATCAACATAGGGGAGGATTGCCTAATGTGTAGGTTTGACCCTGAGCAGACAGAAGAAATTGCCGAAAGGCAGGGCTTCTCGCCAGTGGTAATGAGAGACAAAGAGCTCTCTGGCTATTGCTATGTAGACCCTACGGGGTACAACCCAAAAAAAGACTTTGATTTTTGGTTACAACTCTGTTTAGAATTCAACAGCAAAGCAAAGAGTTCTAAGAAGAAGAATAAAAAAACAACTAATTCGCAATAATATATGTTTGATTTCCTTACAGAATTTGCAGAAAACAATAATAAAGAATGGTTTGACGCTCATAAAGCACATATGAATCGGCTACAAGGATTATTAGTTATGCGTCCTTTTTTTGACTTTATGACTGAAGCGCTCACAACAAACCTCAATAGGGAATCGATATCGAATAATTAAAGAAATAGAACTCCCTATTGGAGAACAATATTTTGGTTACTACGGTAGCTTTAGGAATAAGTTTGGTATTGGTTAGATATTTTTATGCTAACTTTTTAAAAGTAAAACTCCCCGTGTAGTGAATAACTGCACGGGGAGTTTTTTATTTGTTAATTTTTACTATCTTTGTCCCCATAGAGGAAATTCAATCGTTATAGGGGTATAATATTAAATTTAAAAATGTATGAAAGATTTT
>CALFOY010000225.1 GCA_937919265.1 uncultured Capnocytophaga sp.
CCTCATTAGAGATTATAAAAATAAGAGAAATATATCATAAAAAATTAATTTTTATAAGCACAGAAATCGTAGTATTTATAAATTAAAATTATTATCTTTGCGCCAAATTTCATTTCATTTTAATATGTTAAAGAGGATTTGTATTTCTTTTCTTATTTGTAGTAATATGGTGTTAGGACAAACAACGCAAGAGTCTGTCCACCAAAATAATATTCAAAAATCTTGGGTGAAAAATATTCCTTTTACTCCCTTATCTTTTCCGAAGGGTTCAGGAGAAATAGTACAAGTGAGCAAGAACCCAAAAAATATTTTTGAAATGTATGTGGCTACCGCTACCTCTGGGGTTTGGTATAGCAATAATAACGGAACAAGTTTTACTCCTGTTTTTAATGAACAAATGCCACAGAATGTAGAAACAATATCCGTAGATTGGACAACAAGAAACATTTGGGTAGCAACAACGCAAGGTATTTATTATAAAGAAGATACAACGACTTGGCAAAGAATAAATTCGTTACAAATTGATAATGTTAGTAGAATTATAATTCTTTCTCCAACTGAAATTTGTATAAGTTCTTTAGGTAGTACAATAGGCGAGAAGGGAGTTTTCCGAACAGAAGATAAAGGTAAAACTTGGAAGCAAACTTTTGGGCAAGTAGCTGTTACAGATTTAGTACAAGCACCAGATAATAAGCAAGTGTTGTTCCTTTCTGCTTGGGATTTTGAGAAAACACAATCTAATATTATTCCTTTTGGAACAAAATCAGGAATTTATAAAAGTACAGATGGAGGGCTTACTTGGACAAGTATTACGGAAGAAAATACAGGCTTTGCTCAAAGGAATGTTGGTAAAATAAGTTTAGCTGTATTCAACCAAAATTCTATTTATGCCCTTGTAGATAATAATTCTCGTTTTGAAGAAGAGGATTTGTCTTTTGATAAAATGTCTTCGAATGATTTTCTAAGTTTGGAAGATGAAAAACTAAATTTTTATCTGTACAATCATAGTTTGCAAGAAAAATATTCTGTAGCAAATCTTCGTGAAATAGTTCGTAGTGGAATAACACCTTCTTCTTTGCCGAAGTATTTAGGGGCATATCCAAGAGTTGTAGGGGCAGAAGTATATTACTCAGCAGATAGTGGAAAAAAATGGATAAAGAAAAATTCTTCTCCTTTGACAAATGTATTTTATAATAAAGGCTATGAGGTTTCAGCTTTGGCTGTTAATCCTAAAAATGAAAAAGAATTGTATCTTTCAGGAGTTCCTTTGTTAGCTTCTTCTGATGGTGGTAATAGCTGGAACTTGTTAAAAGATAATGGTTTAACAAATAAAGTCCATCAACTTTTTGTAGATGAAAAACAAATTATCTATGTTAGTAAAAATGGACTTTTTGAATCTTTTGACCAAGGGAGAACTTGGAATTCTCAGAATATACCACAAACAATTCAGGTAAAATCCTTAGCTTTGGGTAATCCAGCAAATGAAAATTTATATGTAAGTATAAAAAATCAAGGAATTTGGAAATATTCTGGAACAAAATGGATACAGCTATCACAAAAAAACGGGAATTTGGTAGTAAATTCTGATGAAAAATGTTATTTAGGGCAGTCTTTTGGGCAAATATTACCTTTGGGACAGGCTAAAATGGTTCTTCCAAATGATAAAAACTTAAAACAACGCTACCCAAAAGAAACGACTTTATTCATTTCTCCGCAAAATAATAGTATTATTTATGCAGGAAGTAATTATTTATTCCAATCTCTTAATGAAGGGAAGGTTTGGAATAGCATTTCAACAGACCTTTCTAACGGAAATAAAGGGGGAAATTTATCTTATGGAACCATTTCTGCTATTGCAGAGTCTCCTTTTCAGTTTGGTCTTTTGTATGTGGGTAGTGATGATGGAATGATTCATACTAGCACCAATGGAGGAGTATCTTGGCAAATGATTTATAGTTCCTTTCCACAACCTAATAAAGTAGTATGTTTGCAGGCTTCTGTTCATAAAAAAAACAGAATTTATGCAGTTTTAAAAAGTTCTAATAATCAGCCACTTGTATTTAGTAGTGATAATTACGGGAAAAGTTGGGATAATTTGAAAGCTAATCTTCCAGAAGAAAATATTAATGTTATATTAGAAGATCCTTATAATGAGCAAGTTTTATATTTAGGAACACAAACAGGTATATATGTTTCTTTTGATAGAGGAGAATATTGGCATATTTTCCAGAAAAATTTACCTAAAATATCAGTAAATCAAATTGTTATAAATCCTCAAACTCAAAAAATTTATATAGGTACAGACGGGAGAGGTATATTTTTGGCAGATATTTCTTCTTTGAAAGAACTTAAAGCAGCTATACAGGAACAAGTTTTTTATCCTTTGTTTGAGAAGTATACAATTGATTTTTCTCCTAAATGGGGAAATGCTACAAGTGCTTGGCAAAAGCCAGAATTACCTAATATTTATTTTACTGCATTTGCTTCACAAGGAGATACAGAGGTAAAAGTAAGTATTATAAAAGATAAAGTAACTCTTAACTCTTTTAAAATCAAGGTGGAAAAAGGATTTAATTACATTCCTTATGACCTTAGTTTCTCCAATACAGGAAGGGTAGAATATGAAAAGAAAATACAAAAATACTTAAAATCAGCTTCAAATGGAGTATATTATTTGTCTAAAGGAATGTATCGAGTTCTTTTTGAGGGGGATATGATTGATGAAGAACGAATTTTGGAAGTGAAATAATAGAACTAAATAAAAAAACATTAAATAAGAAAAAAGTTTTATAAAAATGGATAAAATATATAAAATTTTTTATAATGAAAAGCTAATTATTCTTACAAATAGGCTGACATCTAAATTATTAAAAAATAAAATTTTTCTTTTAGAAGATATTTCTATTAAAGAATTTATTTCTAAAATAGAACATAAAAAACTGAAAAAGGTAGTTATTTTTTATCCTGAAAATGATATTTTTGAAAAATTCTTAGAGAAAATAGAACGAATACAAGCGGGTGGGGGAGTAGTACAAAATAAAGTAGGAGATATTTTATTCATAAAACGAAAAGGAAAATGGGACTTACCAAAAGGAAAACTTGAAAAAGGTGAAAATATATCTGAATGCGCTTTACGAGAAGTTGAAGAAGAAACAGGTGTTTCACAACTTTCATTAAAAGGTTTTCGAAGTATAACATATCACATTTTTTCTCGTGATAATAAATTTTTCTTAAAAGAAACACATTGGTTCGATATGTTTTCTACATTTGGAGATAATTTTATACCACAGAAAGAAGAAGATATTGAAA
>CALFOY010000226.1 GCA_937919265.1 uncultured Capnocytophaga sp.
CGAGATCTAGTACGGTCTCGTGGGCTCGGAGATGTGTATAAGAGACAGTTTTTATTATTTTTGCTACTTTAAAAAAATATCTGAATAATAAAATATATAATATACTGAAAATAAGTCTTTTATATGGATAAATTACTTACCCAAATAGAGTTTCTCAAAGGAGTAGGCCCACAACGAGCAGAACTCCTAAAAAATGAATTGGGAATAAAAACATATCAGGACTTAGTTCATTTATTTCCAAATCGTTATATTGATAGAACAAAATACTATAAAATAAGCGAATTATCTTTGAATAATACAGAAGTTCAGCTTGTTGGGAAGATAATACATATTCGAACAATAGAGGGTAAAAACAAGGCTCAAAATCGATTAGTAGCTACTTTTTCTGATGGGGTGAATACAATGGATTTGGTATGGTTCCGTCCATCTCAATGGATAAAAGAGCATTTATTGTTAAATATTCCTTATGTAATTTTTGGAAAATGTAATTTTTTTAACGGAACAGTTTCTATGCCACACCCAGAGTTAGAAACACTTGAGGAGCATGAACGCAATCTGGTAGGGAATATTCAGCCTATTTATCCTTCTTCTGAAAAATTAGTAAAAAAAGGAATTACAAATAAAGTTTTTAGAAAATTAATAGAAACTCTTTTTTCTGAAATAGGCAATGTTTTCTATGAAACTTTACCTATTGAAATGTTAGAGAATCTCAAATTATTATCAAAAGGTGAAGCTGTTTTCAATATTCATTTTCCTCAATCTCAAGAATTATTAGCTAAATCTCGTTTTCGATTAAAATTGGAGGAACTTTTTTATATTCAAATCCAATTAGTACAGAAAAATTTATTAAATAAACGAATAAAAGGTTTTCGTTTTGATAAAGTTGGAGATTTTTTTAATGATTTTTATCATAATCACTTACCTTTTCCGCTTACTAATGCCCAAAAACGAGTAATAAAGGAAATTCGAAACGATATAGGAACAGGTGCGCAAATGAATCGGCTTTTACAAGGTGATGTAGGGTCTGGAAAAACAATTGTTGCGCTTATAAGTATGCTTTTTGCTTTGGATAATTCTTTTCAAGCCTGTTTAATTGCTCCAACAGAAATTTTGGCTACTCAACATTTTCAAGGTATTTCAGATTTACTTAAAAATACAAATGTTAAGGTATCTTTACTAACAGGTTCTACAAAAATTAAAGAAAGAAGAGATATTCATAAAGACCTTGAAAGTGGTGATTTACAAATACTTATAGGAACTCACGCTATTCTTGAAGAAAAAGTTAAATTTCACAATTTAGGGCTTGCTGTTATTGATGAACAACATCGATTTGGAGTTGAACAAAGGTCAAAACTTTGGCAAAAAAATACAATTCCGCCACATATTTTAGTGATGTCTGCTACTCCCATTCCTCGTACTTTGGCAATGAGTCTTTATGGTGACTTAGATATTTCTATCATTGATGAGCTTCCACCAGGTAGAAAGCCTATAAAAACATTTCATTTATATGACACAAATCGTTCAAAAATTTATCAATTTATTTATAATGAAATAGAAAAAGGACGTCAAGTATATGTTGTATATCCTCTTATAGAAGAATCTAAATCTCTGGATTTTAAGAATTTAGTAGATGGATTTGAACAGCTTGTTGTTGCTTTTCCGTTGCCAAAATACCAAATAGCAATGGTACACGGACAAATGAAACCAGCTGAAAAAGATACTGAAATGCAGAAATTTATAGAAGGGAAAGCTCAAATAATGGTAGCGACAACAGTTATTGAAGTAGGAGTAAATGTACCTAATGCTTCTGTGATGATTATAGAAAGTGCTGAACGATTCGGGTTATCTCAGTTACATCAATTACGCGGTAGAGTAGGGAGGGGGGCAGAGCAAAGTTATTGTATTTTAGTTACCGATATGAAACTAAGTAATGATAGCCGTACCCGTATGGAAACGATGGTTGCCACTAATGATGGATTTCAGATAGCAGAGGTAGATTTGAAATTGCGAGGTCCTGGAGACCTTATGGGGACACGGCAAAGTGGAGTACTCAATTTGAAAATAGCAGATATTGTTAAAGATAATGAAATTCTTAAATTAGCTCGAAATTATGCTATTGACCTTATAAAAATAGACCCTAATTTAACAAAACAAGAAAATCAAAATATAGCTTATACTTTAAATCAGCTAAAAAAGAATAAAGGTATTTGGAATTATATTAGTTGATAAGTATTTGATTTAAAATTAAATAGAAATGTTTTTACAAAAAGTTATTACCGATGTTTTAAAAAACTATAAAGAGGTAAAGCCTGAAAATATAGTATTTGTATTACCCCACCGAAGAGGAATTATTTTTCTTAAAAAATATTTTGCAGAGCAAGTAAAAGAGGTATGTATTTCTCCTGAATTTATTACGATGGATAACCTTTTAGAGCGTATATCTGGGTATACAAAAATGCCTGAATTAACTCAACTTTTTGAATTTTATGATTCTTATAAGAAAATTTGTACTTCTCCTGATGATTTTGAGACTTTCATAGGTTGGGCTAAAATGATTTTACAAGATTTTAATGATATTGACCATTATTTAATAAATCCAAAGAAAATTTTTCCATATATTTTAGCAATTCAAGAAATAGAGCATTGGTCTGTAAATATCGAAGAGAAAACAGATATGCTGGAAAAACATCTACGTTTTTGGGAAGAATTAGGAGAATATTATAAAGCTTTTCAGCAAAAAATGAAAGAGCAAAAGCAAGGTTATCAGGGTTTTATAGCAAGACAAGCTTATGAAAATCTTAAAAATTATTTGCAAAAAAATAAAATTTAATTACTTTGAAAATAATAAAGTGCAAATTTGCTAAAAATAAATGCTGTCTCTTATACACATCTCCG
>CALFOY010000227.1 GCA_937919265.1 uncultured Capnocytophaga sp.
TTTACTCATTTTCTAATTCACAAATTTGCTAATTTTCTAATCTCATATTATTTTTGTCATCAAAATATTCACTTCTCTATGAAAAAGAAATTCTCCTCCCACATAAAAGATATGCTATATGTTTTGTTGCTTCCGCTGTTTTTCATTTTCATATTGTTTATCCGCTTTTTTGATAAGATGGACGAGAAAATACATATTCGCACTATTCTCGCATGGATATTCTCGCCCATTACAGCCCTATATATAGGGGTACGATGGGTAGTAAGAAAGATTTTTGGCAAGAGAGGTTTTTTTATTGATAATCTGTTTATTTTTAGTAATTATTCATTTTTTGCTGACTTGCTAATTAACAAATAATCCTTATCTTTGTCCCTGCAATTATTAACCATTGACAATTAACTATTAACAATTAAGAAAGTGGCCAAGAAAAAGAAAACCCTCCCCGCCAACTTCTACGAACTGATAGAAGCCAAAGATTTAGACGCACTTAAAGCGGTGTTCAACGAATGTGAATTAAACGCTTATGACCGTCGTTCGTTCAACAAACCTACTCTATCATTTTACGATGTCCCCTTGGAGCTGATGAATTGGCTCATTGCTCAAGGAGCAGACATTAATGTAAAAGATGAGTACGACCGTACCCCTCTACATTATCATGCTCAAGTAAATGATGTAGAAAGAGTAACCCTTTTGTTAGAAAAAGGAGCTGATATTGAGGCAATAGCCGAATATGATGAGACACCCTTACACGCTGCGGGTTATTACCCTGAAGTAACTGCTTTGCTTATAGCTAAAGGAGCCAATGTGAAAGCAAAGGATGATATGAAACATAATCCTATGGAGGCAATGCTGTACTCTGTTCAGAGTATTGATATTTCTAAAGCAGCTAAAACAGCTGAACTTTACCTCAAAGCAGGATTGAAGCCTACCAAATTTGCCAAAGAACAAATCACTCGCATAGGAGAAGATTTTGAGTTTCACCGCAACAATTTCAATCCAGAGTATTTGGAGGAAACTGATGCTGGATTACAGCAATTATACAAGCTATTTGGCGTACCTCCCGTACCTCGCCGTATCCAGCATGATGGCAAATCTCCTATTGTACTTACAGGCAATACGTGGGAAGCGCGTTATGAGCAGGCATGGACACTTTTGGTACCCAGTAATGGCAGTGCTACTACCGTGCAGGGTGAGGTAGTGCGTATAGCAGGTAGGGTAAATGACGAACTCCTGCGCAATGCTATGGGCAACTGGGATAAGGAATACCGCAAGATGCTCACCGCCATTAGCGGTTACCTGCAACAAGGCAACTCCCTCTCGGAGAGTGAACTCGCCGAAGTAGCCGATATTCAAAAGCATATCTTGGAAGACGACGGCACTGGCACCCAACGCCTATGCGAATTGGCAACCGCTTGGGTCGTACAGAATCCTCAGCCTATTGCTTTAGGGAAAGTAAATTATAAGTATTAGGGGGGCAGGTGTCAGGTATCAGGTATCAGGTATCAGGGGATAGCCATCCGATTTGTCTGCCCCGTCTGCCTCGTCTGATGTCTATTATTAACAATATTATACAAACTTATAAATGAATAACAATACACAATCTCTTTGGCAGAAGATACAACAATCATTACTTGCTATTGCGCCTTCAATAGGCAAAAGTTTTCAAAAACCTGCTCAGGAGGCTCAAATTAAAGCGTTAGAAGATGCTATAGCGCAACCTCTCCCTGAGAGTTTCAAAGAGTATTTGCGTACTTTCAACGGGCAAGAACAAAGCGATAGCTCCCACTATTTTATGGGGTATAACTTTTTGCTTCCTATAGATGAAATTATTGAAACCTACCAAATGCAGGTGGAGGACTTTGAAGGGGAATCTATTGCGGATGACATCAATCCTAATAAAATTCAACTTGTATTATGGGATAAAGGTTGGGTTCCTTTTACAGATTTTGAGGCGACAACGCGTATTTGCATAGATCTCAACCCCGCTACCAATGGGGTGAAAGGGCAAGTGATTATGCTATACCCTGGGATTGATTACCAAAGTGATGAGGTGGTATTAGCCAATTCTTTTGAAGAGTTCACTCAGA
>CALFOY010000228.1 GCA_937919265.1 uncultured Capnocytophaga sp.
ACACTATCCTCTTCGTCTGCAGCGTCAGATGTGTATAAGAGACAGTATAGAAATAGAATCTTCTGTAATTACTGAAAAATAAAAAATAGTGAATTTAAAAATGATATTATACCTAACATTGATAATAGAAATTATTTGTATAAAAGGTATTTTTCTCGTATTTTTTTGAAAGAATCTAAGTTTTTTTGCCAAGAAGCACGTATTTCTTTTTCACTTTTTTTATTAATAATTTGTTGTTGAAGAGTATTATTCCCTGCCAATTTATTAAACATATTATTAAAAAAAGGAGTTTTTACTTGGCTACTTTGCTCATAAGCTTTTATTAACCACGAGAGGTTAATAGCAGAAAGATAATCAACTTTGGATAAATCTTCTCCGTAACAAGTTTTCCCATTATATTTTGGGTTTTTATCTCCTTCATTAGGTTTTGGTACAAAATGGAAAGTAGTTTTGTTCAAGTAAGGAGAGCCATATATTTGGAACTGTTTATTTGTTCCTCTTCCCATACTTATGTTAGTTCCTTCAAAAAAACATAGGCTAGGGTAGAGGTTTATGGCTTTGCTGTTAGGTAAATTGGGCGAAGGTTTTACAGGTAAAATATATTTTTCTTTTCTGTTGTAATTGGTTAGTTTTATGATGGTTAAATTACATTTTACACTGTTTTTTAGCCATTTTTCGCCATTTATCATTTGAGCGTATTCGCCAATGGTCATCCCATATACAACAGGTACAGGGTGCATACCTACAAAACTTTTATAAGAAGTTTCAAGAATAGGACCATCAATATAGTGTCCATTTGGGTTGGGGCGGTCAAGTACAATAACAGGAATTTTGAGTTCAGCACCAGCTTCCATTATGTAATGAAGAGTAGAAATATAGGTATAGAAACGTACGCCAACATCTTGTAAATCAAATAATAATATATCAATATCTTTTAGTTGTTCAGCATTAGGTTTTTTATTTTTCCCATATAGAGATATGATGGGCAAGCCTGTTTTTGTGTCTATATCATCATTTATTTTTTCACCTGCATCGGCTTTACCTCGAAATCCGTGTTCTGGAACAAAAATTCGTTTTACAGAAATTTTATTATGTAATAAATAATCTACTAAATGTATAGTATCTGATTTATTATCAGTAGGTTGTGAAAAGGCTGTTAGGTGTTTTTTTATAATAATTCCCGTATGGTTTGTAACTACACCAATGCGTTTATTTTTCAGTAAATCAAGATATTCTTTCGTATTTTCAGCTCCTGTAATAAGTTGATTTATAGCTGATTTTTCTTTTTCATTTGTTTTTTGAGCATAAATTTGAACGGAAGATATAAAAATTATAAAAAAAAGTGTAATTTTGAACCTTGTAATAAAATTTTGAATTTTGAACTTTGAATTTTTCATAGCAAATCGTATTATTAAGAATAAGCACGGCAAAAATACAATATCTTCTCCAATAATCAAAATAGCAATTAGTGCAATTGCATTAGGAGTTGTAATGATTCTTATTGCTATCGCTACTGGGACAGGTCTACAAAATAAAATTCGAGAGAAAATAGCGGCTCTCAATGGTCATATTCAAATTTATAACTTCGATACCAATCGTTCAGAAGTATCTGTTGAGCCTATATCCACTCAACAAGAATTTTATCCAAACTATCAGTTTTTTAATCAATCTATAAAAAAAGGACAAGTAACTCATATTCAATCAATTATTACCAAAGGAGGAATTATCCGAACAGAAAAAACTTTTGAAGGTATTATAGCCAAAGGAGTAGGGTCAGACTATGATTGGCAGTATATGAAAGAATATTTGTTAGCAGGAAAAATACCAGATTATACTTCAGCAGAAATTAGTAACCAAGTTCTGATTTCTGAATATTTAGCTAAACGGCTGGAAATCAATATAGGAGACCAATGTAATACTCTCTTTCTTCGAGAAGATAATACGATACCAAATCAGAGAAATTTTATAGTATCAGGTATTTATTCTTCTGGTTTTCAGCAATTTGATGCTACTTATGTTTTTGTAGATATTCGTCAGTTACGACAAATAAATCGTTGGACAGAAGACCAAACAGGTATATTTGAAGTTTTTATTAATAAATTTGATGATATGCAATCCATAGGAGATAAAATATATCATTTAACTCCTCCAAATCTTGATTCTCAAACAATTGCCCAAAAATATCAAACAATTTTTGAATGGTTTCATACTTTTGACCTAAATATAATGATTATTATTGGTATAATGATTGTGGTAGGTGGGGTGAATATGATAACCGCTATTTTAGTTCTTATTCTTGAACGAACCCCAATGATTGGTATTCTAAAAGCAATTGGGGCAAGTGATTGGTCTATCAGAAAAATATTCTTATACAATGCTGGATATTTGATAGGTGTAGGCTTGTTTTTTGGAAATATAATAGGGCTTAGTTTATTATTTATTCAGAAATATTTTTCTATACTAAAATTAGACCCTTCTATATATTATGTTTCAGAAGTACCTATTTATATCAATGTATTTCATATTATTTTGCTTAATATTGGAATTATGTTATGTTGTCTTTTGATGCTTCTTATTCCATCATATATTGTAACCAAAATATCTCCAATAAAAGCTATAAAATTTGAATAATAAAGAAATTATTTATTAGAAAAATTTTCAAAAATACCCAATCCAAAAAGAGCAAAATCATATTTTGCAGGGTCATTTTTATCAAATAAACGCAAGTTTTTATCCAGTTCTGATAAAGCAAGTGCATCATTTTGTTTTCGAGAAATAAGACCTAATGAACGAGCTACATTTCCAGAATGAACATCAAGAGGACAGGAAAGTTGTGAAGGATGTATTTTTCTCCAAATTCCTAAATCCACACCTTTATTATCAGAACGAACCATCCACCTGAAATACATATTTATTCGTTTGGCACAAGAGCCTTTTTGAGGGTCAGGTAAATGTTTATAAGACCTAGAAAGAGTAGTTTCTGCAAAGAATAATTTCTTAAAATTTGAAATGCCATTTTGTAAATTATCATCTGTAATTGATTGATATATAGCATCTTCTATGCTTCCATATAAAATATAGATACGTTGTAGAGCTTGTATAAATACAATCAAATCATCACTATTGAAAGTTCTATGAATGCTTCCTGAAATTTGTTCTAAATCATTTTTTTTATGATTTTTAATAAAATCATAAGGTGCATTTCCCATTAAATCCATTATTTTTTTAGCATTTTTAATAATGCTTTTACGTTGTCCCCACGCTATCACAGAAGATAAAAAGCCAGAAATTTCAATATCTTCAAAAGAAGAAAATGACTTTGGTATTTGTATAGGGTCAGTTTCTATAAATTCAGGTCGGTTATATTTTTCTACTTTCTCATTGAGAAAATCTTTCATTTCATTGAATGGAATACAAAAATTATTCATAAGTTAATTTTTTAATAAATAATTTTTCCATCTTGCATAACTAATTTCCTGTCAGCCATTTCGGCTAATTCATTATTATGGGTAACAATAACGAATGTTTGAGCAAATTCATCTCGAAGTTTAAAGAATAATTGATGAAGATGATTAGCGCTCTCAGAATCAAGGTTCCCACTAGGTTCATCCGCAAAAACAACAGCAGGTTTATTTATTAAAGCACGAGCTACGGCTACACGTTGCTGCTCTCCTCCTGATAGAGAGTTGGGTTTATGTTGTATTCTGTGAGAAAGCCCCAGATAATCAAGAAGTTCCTTAGCTCTTTTTTCAGCATCATTTTTAGATTTTCCTTGAATAAAAGCAGGAATACAAACGTTTTCTAAAGCTGTAAATTCAGGTAAAAGTTGATGGAATTGAAAAATAAAACCAATATTTTCATTTCGGAATTTGGCCATTTTTTTAGAAGATAATTCTTTGATATTCACATCATTAATAAATAAAGAAGAATTTTCATTTGGCGCCATTACATCAAGTGTTCCTAAAATTTGCAAAAGAGTTGTTTTACCCGCTCCAGAAGCTCCAACAATAGATATTATACTTGCTTTATCAACCTGAATATCAACACCTTTAAGAACTTCCAAATTTCCGAAACGTTTATGTATATTAATAGCTTTTATCATCTTTTTTTTGGCAAAGTTACAAGAATAATTAGGATTTAACAAAAAATCATTTCATTTTTATAAAAATAAAAACCATAGCAACAATGAGTTGTTATGGTTTTAAAAAATAAACACTTTAATAATTAAAGACAAATTATATGTTTTCTTCTCCCTCTTCTTCTTGTCCAGTTAATAAACGGAAGCCTTCACCGTGGATATTTACGATTTCTACATTTTCATCTTTTTTCAAGTATTTACGTAGTTTTGCAATATAAACGTCCATACTTCTAGAAGTGAAATAGTTGTCATCTTTCCAAATTTTGTTCAATGCAAGTTCTCTTGGCATTAAATCATTTTCGTGAAGAGCAAGCAATCTTAGTAATTCATTTTCTTTTGGAGAAAGTTTGAAAGGTTCTTCATCTCTATATCTTAGGAAACGAAGTTTTGAATTCAAGAAAAATTCTCCTATTTGGAATTCAAATTTTTTACTATCAATTACTGTGTCTACGGATTTTCTTTGAAGCATAGCTCTGATTTTCATCAAAAGCACTTCAGAGTCAAAAGGTTTATTCAAGTAATCATCAGCACCAGATTTATATCCTTTTATTACATCTTCACGCATTGTTCTTGCTGTTAAGAAAATGATAGGCACTTTTTCATTTTTTTCTCGAATTTCTTTTGCAAGAGTAAATCCGTCTTTGTATGGCATCATAACGTCTAAGATACACATATCATAAGGTTCTTTTCGGAATTTATCAAATCCCTCCATACCATTCTTAGCCAAAGTAACATCAAAGCCACTCATTGACAAATAGTCTTTTAATACGGTCCCAAAATTTGGGTCATCTTCTACAAGAAGAATTTTTTTATTAACTGCTTCCATAGTTTCTAAATTTATAATATATTTATTTTCAAATGATTAACGGAATTTTTATAATAAATGTACTTCCTTTTCCTTTTTCACTTTCAGCATAAACCTCACCATCATGATATTTTATGATTCTTTTTACATATGCGAGCCCTAGTCCGTGTCCTTTTACGTTATGAAGGTCTCCAGTATGTTCTCTATAAAATTTTTCAAAAATTTTCTTCAATACAGCTTTGCTCATACCTTGTCCTTTGTCTTGTATCTGGATAATCAATTTATTATGGGCAATACTTGTATAAATATCAATTTCAGGAGCGTTAGGAGAATATTTTATAGCATTTTCAAGAATATTCACTATTACATTTGTAAAATGAAGTTCATTAGCTAAAATATCTGAATTTTCAGCGTGTAAATGCTGTTTTATTTTTCCTTTTCGGTCATCAATAAGTAATTGTACGTGAGCCACTGCATTTTCAATAATTTCGTGAGCATCAAGAGGCTCTTTTTCTATTTCTACTTGGTTTTTATCAAGTTTAGATATTTGTAAAACGTTTTCTACGTGTGCGTGCATTCGTTTATTTTCATCGCGAAGCATTTGCAAATAAAAATTTCGTTTTTCTACATCTTCAATAACTTTTTGGTTTTTCATAGCGTCCAAAGCCAAATTGATGGTTGCAATTGGTGTTTTGAACTCATGTGTCATATTATTGATAAAATCAGTTTTTATTTCTGAAATTTGCTTTTGCGTTCTAAGCTGTATTAATGTTTTAGCAAATGCCCAAATAATAATAGTTGTAAAAACAAAAGCTAAAATAGACATAAAAAGTACTGAAGATAGCAAATATCTATTTCTAAAGGGAAAACTAACAACTAATTCGTAATTAGAATAACCAAATTCATCTCTAAACAAAGGAACTCTATACAAATCATCTGTTTTAGGAGCGAATTTTTTAGATTTTAAAGCTGTTATAGTTCCTTCTGATGAATTAGATTTATCAAAAACTGCAAATTCATATTCTAAATTACTAATTCCTCTATTATGTAGTTCCTGATTTATTAAAATATCCAACTGAATACTCGTTATTCGTTTTTCAACAGAGAGTTTTTGTGTGATAGCTTTGAATAAATCTTCAAACATAAACCTATCAAAAGGGCTAAATCTTCCTACTTTTTCGGAGTTTAAAGCCACAGATAAATCATTAGATAAAGAGTGTTCTCCAAATGTGCGAGAAGTTTGTTTGCTCACATAGTTACGAATCGTAGTAGAATCATTTCCTGGTAAATTGAATAATTTTGAAGGTATATCATAGTCCTCCTCAAGAATTCTATGTTTATAAACAAAAGTTTCTTTTGTTTTTTTATCCTCTTGTACAAAACTTAAATCCCATACTTGTCCAGATTTCAAAGAGCCTAAACTATCATTTCTTTTTAGTTCAATAAAACGAGCCATTGCTTGGTTTATTTCTTTCAATTCAACAGCCTTTGATACAGAACCCAGTACTTGTCGAATAGAATCAGAAAATGCATCTTCTTTATTATCAATAGAACTTTTTACCCAATAGATTTGAATAAAAATAAGACCAATTAATGCAATAGGCATTAAAATTAAGGTGACTAAGTAACTTTTCTTATTCATTGTACAAAATTATATTGTTTTTTTAATATAAAATTAATATTTAACTAACTTTAACTTTTTTACTAATTTATTGAATTTTTACTAATGCTTTTCATAATTTTAAAATGAATATCTTTGATTTTATCAAAATTTTTATTGATTTCTATATTTTCTATTACAAAATTTGAATTTTTTATTTTCTTTTCGTCTGACCATTGATTTTTTATTCGATTTTCTACAGATTTTCTATCGATATTATCACGGAGCATAACGCGTTTTATTCTCAATTCTAGCGGAGCAACTACAGAAATAATCATATCACAATCTTTGTAACTTCCACTTTCAAAGAGAATTGCGCTTTCTTTGATTACATATGGAGCGGTTTGTTTTTCTTTCCACGCTATAAAATTTTTAGCTACCGCTGGATGAATAATATTATTAAGTTTTTTTAACATATTTTCATCATTAAAAACAATGCTACCTATATATTTTGCGTTGTATTGTTTATTTATAAAGGCATTTTTACCAAAAATTTTTATAATTTTAGACTGTACATCAGAGTCTGTGGCTATAATTTGTTTAGCTTCTTTATCTGCTATATATATAGGAATAGAAAAATATTCGTTAAAAATATTAGCTATTGTTGTTTTTCCGCTACCAATACCTCCTGTTAGACCTATTGTTATCATATTTAAGTATTTTTACAGAAAAATATTTATTAAAAAATAGTTTATAAAAAAGTGTTTTTATTTGAATTTTTATATTTGTTACAAATGTATAATTT
>CALFOY010000229.1 GCA_937919265.1 uncultured Capnocytophaga sp.
TTTTAATACAGTAAATAAAAATTATTTCATTTATTTTTGAATATAAATAATAAAAAAATTGTACTTTTGCAGGATAATTTTTATAAAAAATGGAACAAAAACCTTTAATTTTGATTACTAATGATGATGGAATAACTGCGCCAGGGATACGTCATCTTATTAAAATAATGAATGAAATAGGTGAAGTGGTGGTAGTTGCGCCAGATTCTCCACAAAGTGGTATGGGGCACGCTATTACAATGACTTCAACTTTATATTGTGATTTGGTACATATAGATGAGGGGAAACAAACGGAGTATAGTTGTAACGGAACGCCTGCAGATTGTGTAAAAATAGCAAAACACGAAATTTTGAAACGAATGCCAGATCTTTGCGTAAGTGGAATTAATCACGGAGCAAATTCTTCTATAAATACAATATATTCTGGAACAATGAGCGCTGCTATTGAGGCTGGGATAGAAGGAATTCCTGCAATTGGTTTTTCTCTTTTGGATTATGACTGGAAAGCAAATTTTTATCAAAGTGAAAAATATGTTAAAAATATAGCTTTAAATGTATTACAAAATAAATTGCCTAAAGGAGTAGTTTTGAATGTAAATATTCCGAATCTGAAAGAAGAAGAAATAAAAGGAGTAAAAGTATGTAGGCAAGCCAAAGCACGATGGATTGAAAAATTCGATAAAAGAACCAATCCGCAAGGTCGTGATTATTACTGGCTTACAGGAGAATTTATTTGTGAAGATACGGGTACAGATACAGATATTTGGGCTTTAGAAAATGGTTATATTTCTATTGTTCCAACAAAATTTGATCTTACTTCTTATCGAACAATTGATGAATTAAAACAGTGGAAATTTAATGAAAATTAACAGAAATACAAAAGACATAATTACAGGTATCATTGTTGGTTTTATAGCCAATTCTTTTGGAATATTGTTTTGGTGGATTTTATTTACAAAGACAGAATATGATTTTTTGACAACAATGCAAGTAGCTTATCAAGAGAGAACGCTCCCTGCTATTATAGGAATGGGAGCTTTGTTGAACTTATTGGCTTTCTTTGGCTTTCTTCGAATGTCTTTTGATTATAGAGCAAAAGGAGTACTCATAGCAACATTTATTTCAGCTTTTATTATTTTGATATTGAAATTTATTTAACTATTTTTTATAGTTTTATTAGAGATAAAAGTTTAAAAATTTTAACAAAATATAGAATAGTAAATATTATAGATTTTACCAAAAAAAACTAATTTTGTATTGTTAAATTTTTAAATAAAAGAGCAATGTACAAGAAATTATCTTTTGTAATTACGATTACATTTTTTTTAAGTTTTATACAATTAATTTTTTCACAAAAAAAGTTGACAGGTATGGATAAAAAAGAAATTTATTTTGCAGGAGGGTGTTTTTGGGGGACAGAACACTTTTTTAAACAAATAAGAGGAGTTTTGTCAACAGAGGTTGGATATGCAAATGGAAATATAAAAAATCCAACTTATTTGTTAGTAAAAAAAGGAGATACACAATTTGTTGAAACAGTGAAGGTTATTTATAATCCTAAGGATGTTACTTTAAACCAATTAATTGATTTGTATTTTAAAACAATAGATCCAACAAGCCTTAATAAACAAGGGAATGATATAGGAACACAGTACAGAACAGGGATTTATTACACTGATAATCAAGATGAAAGTATTATAAGAGAATATCTTAAAAAAATATCAAAAAATTATAAAAATACTGTTGTTGTAGAAAATTTACCTTTGAAAAATTTTTATACAGCAGAAGAATATCATCAGGATTATTTAGATAAAAATCCAGGTGGTTATTGTCATATTTCAACTTCATTGTTTGATTTGGCTAAAAAAGCAAATCCTAAACCCAATAAATATAAGAAAAAAGAAGATAGTGTATTGAAAAAAGAACTTACACCTCTTCAATATGAAGTAACTCAGAAAAATGCAACAGAAAGAGCTTTTAATAATGAGTATTGGGATGAAAAAAGAGAGGGGATTTATGTTGATATAACAACAGGTGAGCCACTTTTTTCCTCATTAGATAAATATGATTCTCATTGTGGCTGGCCTAGTTTTACTAAGCCTTTGAGTAAAGAAATTATTTCTGAAAAATTGGACACATCACACGGAATGGTTCGTACAGAAGTGCGTAGTAAATTGGGAGATGCTCATTTAGGGCATATTTTCAATGACGGTCCTAAGGATAAAGGAGGCTTCCGTTATTGTATAAATAGTGCTTCACTTCGTTTTATTCCAAAAGAAAATTTAGAAAAGGAAGGTTACGGAGAATATTTGCAATTATTTAAGACTAAAAAATAAATGTTAAAATATAAAAAATACTCAATTTAATAATTGGGTATTTTTTTTATATGTTTTTGTCAGATTATTTTAATTATAAACAAAAAGTTTAATAATAATTTTCTAATTTTTATCATTTTTTTCACTATCTTTGTTGCTTAGAAATTAAAATGATATGGAAAATCAAAAATTATATGATCTAAGAGATGAATTCCTAAGAACTTGGCCTTTAGAACGAGTAAAAAGAATGGCTATTGAGGAATATACAAACCTTAATAAAAAAGATTCTTTTTGCTATTGGCTTGAATCAATTACTCAAGATTTAGGGAGTATTTGGGGAGGTTCTGCTTTTAAATTTGGCATTTATAAAAGAAAGGATAAAAAACGAGAATTTGAAAAAAATGCACTCTCTGATGGGGAGTATGCTTGGCTTACCAAATATGGAAAAACAAGAGATGAAGCTTTTGAAAAAGTAAAGAGTATTATTATTGACATCATAGAGAAATCTCAAGCAAGAGATTTTAAAGCTATTGAACCTATAGATTTAGGAAATGCTACCAAATGGAAAATAGCCCATTTGTATAGTGACAATCATATTCTGAATGTTTTTTCAAAAGATAGTCTGACAGAAATAGCTAAGGAATTAGGACTTGAATTTGATAAAAAAATATCTTTTTATAACTTACAAGATTTAGTGCTTAAACAAAAATCGCCTGAAGAAGATTACTTTACTTTCGCTGGAAATCTTTGGGATTTAATAGATTCTAATGAGACTCATTATTGGCTATATAGCCCTGGTGAACAAGCTGTTAAATGGGAGGAGTTTTATAACGAAGATATTATGGCTATTGGCTGGGATGAATTGGGAGATTTAGAAAATTACACGGATAGAAAATCTATTCTTGAAGCCCTAATAGACAATTATGGCGGAGGAGAAGACCAACGTAACAATGTCTCAGCTATTGATGATTTTTGTAACGGAGAAAATAAAATAAATATAGGCGATATGGTCATTGTTAAGAAAGGAACAAAGACTTTATTAGGCTATGGCTGCGTAACTTCCGATTATTATTATGATGAGAATAGAGAGGAGTTCTTACATTGTCGAGAGGTAGAATGGCTTAAGAAAGGGGAGTGGAATCTCGATTTTACTTTACCTCGAAAAACACTTACAGATGTGACTTCTTATGACTCTGATATTGAAGGAATCAAATACGCTCAATACTTACTAAATATTATGAACGGAAATACACAAGCTCAAGAGGACAACCTTGTTATTAAACTTTTAAAATACAAACCTCAAATCATCTTACAAGGTCCCCCTGGTACTGGTAAAACTCGTGAGGCTAAACGTATTGCCAAAGCTTTATTAGGTTTAGGTGAAGATGAAAGCTTAGAGAGTAATGAGCAATTCAAACTTATACAGTTTCACCCCAGCTACTCTTATGAAGATTTTGTAAGAGGAATAGTTGCTAAACCTAACGAAGAGGGAAATGGAATCGTATATACTGCTGAAAATAAAATATTAGGGGCTTTTGCTAAAGAAGCTTTAACAAATTATCTTTATAGTGATGGAAATATAAAATCTTGGATAAACAATAATTTTGAT
>CALFOY010000230.1 GCA_937919265.1 uncultured Capnocytophaga sp.
AGTCATCACTAATATAATTTTTTTTTGTACATTTGCCACAAAAAAAATAAAAAATATGCTTGCAAATATTATCGAAGAAAGTTTAAAAAAATCTTATTCTTACTCTGAATATATAGAACTGATAGACAGTTTATTAGCACAGAACAAAACTACAGGAGAAGACCATTCTGAAAGTATGTTGAATTATTCTAAACTCAATCGACAACGAATGAAACGTTTAGATAAAACAATAAGTATAGACGAAGAACAACAAGTTTTTTTTAAGAATTTACAAAGGAAAGAAATTTGGTTAATTATTTCTGAAGCTTGGTGTGCTGATGCTTCTCAAATCGTTCCTATACTGCATAAAATAGCTGAAATTAATTCAAATATTTGTTTAAAAATTGTATTAAGAGATGAAAATGAAGCTCTTATGAATCAATTTTTAACTAATGGAGGAAAAGCTATTCCTATGTTAATTAGCATTAATCCTGATAATTATGATGTAAATTTCGTTTGGGGACCAAGACCCAAAATAGCTACAAAAATGGTTGAAGAATACAAGGCTATACACGGAAAACTTACTCCTGAATTCAAAGAACAATTACAAAAATGGTATAATGAAGATAAGGGAGTTAGTATTATTAATGATTTAAAAGAAATTATTAAATTTTAATGAAAATTGTAATATCTCCTGCTAAATCATTGAATTTTTCTTCAATAATTGATAGTAAAGTACCTTTTACATTACCTTTTTTTGAAGAAGAAATAAAATTAGTCAACTCAAGACTTAAAGAATTTAATACCAATGAATTAGCTAAATTAATGAATATTTCTAATTCATTATCTGAACTTAATTGGCAACGAAACCAAGAATTTTCTTTGCCTTTTAATTTAGAAAATGCAAAACAAGCCATTTTTGTTTTTAATGGTGATGTTTATGAAGGATTAGATATCTTTTCTTTCTCTGAAAATGAGATAAATACGTTACAAAATACCTTAAGAATCCTTTCTGGACTATATGGTATATTAAAGCCATTAGACCTTATTCAGGCATATCGTCTTGAAATGGGTACAAAAATAAGTGTTTCCAATTCAAAAGATTTATATGATTTTTGGAAAGAAAAAATCACTTTTTACTTAAACAACGAACTAACTGATAATGAGTTATTTATTAATTTAGCCAGTCAGGAATATTTTAAATCTATAGATACTAAAAAACTCAAAACTAATATCATAACACCTATTTTCAAAGATTGGAAAGGAAATGATTTGAAAATTATTAGTTTCTATGCAAAAAAAGCAAGAGGATTAATGGTTCGTTATATAATAAAGAATAATATTTCTACAATTGAAGATTTAAAAGGCTTTGATTATGAGGGTTATACTTTCAGTGAAAAATATTCTACAAAAGAAAATGAACTTGTTTTTATAAGATAAATAAATTAATATATGCAACATAAATCAGGATTTGTTAATATTATTGGAAATCCAAACGTAGGAAAATCTACTCTTATGAACACATTAGTAGGAGAAAGATTATCTATTATTACCTCAAAAGCTCAAACAACAAGACATAGAATTTTAGGAATTGTTAATGGTGATAATTTCCAGATTGTTTTTTCAGATACCCCAGGAATTATAAAACCAGCTTACGAACTGCAATCTTCTATGATGGATTTTGTAAAAAATGCCTTTGAAGACGCAGATATTTTACTTTATATGGTAGAAATAGGTGAAAAAGAACTTAAAAACGAAGAGTTTTTTAATAAAATTAACAAAAGTAAAGTACCTGTTCTGCTACTTTTAAACAAAATTGACCTTAGTAACCAAGAAAATTTGGAAGAACAAGTTCAATATTGGAAAGAAAAAGTACCTAATGCAGAAATTTTCCCTATTTCTGCTCTTAATAAATTTAACGTTAGTTCTGTTTTTGATAGAATTTTAGAACTCTTACCAGAAGCTCCTCCTTTCTTTCCAAAAGACCAATTAACAGATAAACCTGAACGCTTTTTTGTTAATGAAGCTATTCGAGAAAAAATTCTGTTAAATTATAAAAAAGAAATTCCTTATTCTGTGGAAGTAGAAACTGAATCTTTCGTGGAAAGTGAAAATATAATCCGCATTCGAAGTGTCATAATGGTAGAGCGTGATAGTCAAAAAGGAATCATCATAGGGCACCAAGGTAATTCTCTTAAAAAAGTAGGAACACAAGCTCGTGCCGACTTAGAAAAATTCTTTGAAAAGAAAATACATCTGGAACTTTTTGTTAAAGTTAATAAAAATTGGCGCTCAAATCAACAACAATTACGACGATTTGGTTATTCTCAATAATATAAAATAATTTATCTTATGAATATTACTTTTCAAATTCTATCTTATTGTATTCCAGCAATTATTGTAGGAGGGATAGCATACTATTTTTTCTCAATGCATTTAAAAAATGAAGAAAATAGACGTAGATTTTTATTGTTAAAAGAAAATGAAAAAAATGCACTCCCTTTGCGTTTACAAGCCTATGAGCGTTTAACTCTTTTATTAGACAGAATTAGTCCTCAAAAATTAGTTCTTCGGGTATCTCCCACTTCCAAGGACAAAAGTGCTTATGAATTACTTCTTATAGAGCATATTAATACTGAATTTGACCATAATATCACTCAACAAATTTATGTAAGTGAAGAATTATGGAACGTTATTCGAGCAACAAAAAATGCTACAATATTGATTATCAAAAAAATAGCTTCTGATGAGCAAATAATAGATACAGAGCAAATGCGTACTGCCATTTTAGCTGAATTTATTAATAAACAAACTCCCTCCAATAATGCTATTTCTCACTTAGTCAATGAAGTAACACAAATTTTTAGATATTAAAAGGGAAAAAAGCATCTTCTAAATGTTGAATGCTATATTCATTTTCATTTTTAATAATAGAAATAATATCAAACCTGACTTCCATATCTAAGTTATTTATTTCTATATAATGGTTAGTAGCTTTTGCTAAAAGTTTCATTTTTTGAGGACTTACAAAAGAATAAGGCTCTCCAAAATATGCTGATTTTCTGGATTTTACTTCAACAATTACTAAAATATTTCCTTTTTGGGCAATTATATCTATCTCTGCACTTTGATAGATATAATTGCGTTCCAAAATGGTGTATTCATTATTTTCTAAATATATAACTGCTTCTTGCTCAGATTCTTTTCCAAAATCGTTATGTGCTGCCATATTTTTATTTAATTATTCTAAGCGAGCTATTGTATTAAGTTTTCCTAAAATATTTTTAGCTATTTTATTCTGAAATTCTTTCTTTCTATATTTACTAACTGACTGAATACCAACCGTTGTATTTGTTAAAAATAACTCATCTGCTTTTTGTAAATCAAAAGGAGAAATTGTTTTTTCTATAATGGAATATTCATTTGTTTTCTTTATTACATCTATAAGTTTTTTACGTGTAATTCCATTTATAGCTCCATCTGTTAAAGGAGGTGTAATTATTTGATTATCAATAACTAAAAATAAATTTCCGTTAAGAAATCCTACTACATTTTTTTGATGATTCAATAAGATACAATTTTGATAATCATTTTCTTGTGCAAAAATACTTCCCACTATATTAATAAGCCGATTAGTAGTTTTCAAGGTTGAAAATAAATCCGCTTGAACATAAAAATCTTTATATAATTCCACTTCATACAGAATATCTAAATTTTGATAAAAAGGCGAACTAAGTTCCTGAATCTGAATACAATAATCTACAAAAAAATTATCAGGAGTATACTCTCCTCCTTCTGCTCGAACTATTATCAATGAAACTTTCACTGTTTTATCAGTAAGTTCATTTCCTTGTATTGTTTTAAATATCTCATTTTCAAGATATTCTAATGTAAAAATATCGGGAATATTCATTCTAAGAATACGCATAGAAGCCATTAACCTAAGATAATGCTCCTCCCAAAAAAATAATTTTCCAGCAGAATATTTAATTACATCAAAAACACCATCTCCGTATAAAAAGCCTCTGTTATTGGCTGATATAGAATTATCTACGGATTGTAAATTACCATTTAAATTAATCATTTTTATATCTAATAAATTTTTAAAGGAGCTAACATTATTATTTTGCTAACTCCTTGATTAATAAATTATTTTCCTGATTTTATTTTTTCTATTCGTTCTGAAATTAAATCTTTAGTAACAAAGTCTATATCTTTTAACATATAAGCCTTTTGATAAGATTTAAAGGCTTTTTTAGAAAGCTTAATTCGGTCATAATAATCGCCTTCTAAAAAATCAGGTAAAGACGTATCTTTATAATATTTTCTTATAAAATCTGCTAAAATAGGTAAAGATTCTAAATCACCATTACGGATAATAACATTATAAATAGCTTTTATATCTCCTAGCAATGGCGTTTTTTCTATTCCATACAAATTTTTAATATTTTTATATTTATCTTCTAAATATTGTGTCGTATTTTCCTGGATTTTCATTATTTTCTCAGCATATTCACGCATTGTTATAGGGCGATATTCTTCAAAAATAAGATTTAATCCTTCAGGAATACCTCCTGGAGCAACAGCCTTCGGAGAAACTTGTGGAAAATCTCCTGAAAAATAATAACTACTTTTCAATTCTTTACTTCTAATAGCTTTATTCAAAGATTTTATTTCTTTAACTTTTGTTAAATCCTCATTATCTGTCCAAGCTAAATAATAAAAAATAGGAACTTCAAAAGTTTCTAATTGATTAGCCAAAGGCTCTATAATATGCTCTCGAACATCTGGGTTAAGTGATAAATAAGCGTTAAATAAAGACTTTTCTTTAAGTAAATAATAGTTAATAAAATTACCTGCCTCGTCATCTGCTATTATTCCTTTAAAATTATTAACAGAATATTTATTTTGAATATGAGGCACTACTTCTTGTCCTACAAATTCAAAAAAATTAGCAGAGTCGTTGAATGGAACTCCTGTTTCTTTAGGAATAATAACATCTTCTTCTTCATTATAAATACCCACTACAATACAAGCTGGCATCTCTCCTATACCACTGAAATAGCGCATACTACTAACGGTTGGTTCTAATAATCTATCTGCATTTAAAACTACCAACAATGGATATTTCTGTTTTTTATCATATTTTTCAGGAAGTACAACCGTTACTTTTCTTTCTTCTTTTAGTTTTTGAGAACGAATGTTTTCTTCATAAATTTGCGCCCAAGAGTACTGAATAAAAGCACAAAAAATAGTTAATAAAATTCTTTTCATTTTTAATTTATTTATGATAATAAGTTTCAAATGTAAAATCAAATTTATGTTTTTCATCTTTTGAATGAAAAATACTTTTTTCTAATTTCCAAACCGATGTATCTATTTCAGGGAAAAAAGTATCTGCTTGAAATTCTTGATTTACTTTAGTTATTTCCAAACAATTAGCAAAAGGTATGGCTAATTTATATATTTCTCCTCCCCCTATTACAAATGGATTAGCATCATATTTTTCTGCTTCAAAAATAGCTTCTTCTATAGAATTAACAACCTCACAACCTGCAAATTTAAAATCTTTTTGCCTTGATATTACAATATGTTTTCTGTTGGGTAATAATTTGGGTAAACTTTCAAAGGTTTTCCTACCCATAATAATGCAATGTCCAGTTGTTTTTTCTTTAAAATGCTTGAAATCATCTGGCAAATGCCATAACAATTGATTATCTTTCCCTAATTCTCTATTTTTGCCTATAGCAGCTATAAGTGTTAGCATATTTTTATTTTATGGGCAAAGATACAATCTGTCTCTTATAC
>CALFOY010000231.1 GCA_937919265.1 uncultured Capnocytophaga sp.
GAGACAGATTAAATAATATTAAAAAAAATAACATTCTTAGTAGAATAATTCTATAAATGTACTAAAAAATAGATAAATATTTTAAAAAACCTAACAAAAACATTGATAGTAAAAAAATATTTATTATTTTTGCACCAAATAAATTTTAAAATGAATAAAAAATGAAAAATAATGTACAGAAAATAGTAAAAATACCGTTCTCTGTTCTGTGGAATAGTGAATATAGTTTGATTTTTACTCGGCTCATAGCCATTATAGGAAATTATAAAGTAGAAGAGCTACACTTAGAAAAACCTTATTCAAAACTAAAATCAATTCAAGTAGATATTGATAAAATAATGATGCAAAAGAAGATTTCTAACTATTCAGATCTTCTTACCGCATTAGATACAAAAAGAAAAGGGGCGTTACGTAGTATTATTACCATAGCAGAGTCTTGGGGGGTATCTTCTGACGAAAAAGTGAAAGAAAATGCTAAAAAAATAGTAGAGTTCTTAAAAAAACACGAAGCAAAAAAAATAAATAGTAGTAATTATACAGCTCAAACAGAAAGAATTAATGATGTTTTGAGTGAGATAAAAGCAACACCAAGTATTGAAAGCGCTTTTTCTTCTTTGGGTATATCATCTCTTATAGAACAATTGCAAGTGGCAAATACAGAATTTGAAAAGGTATTTATGCAAAGAACAAAAGAGAACGCCCAAATAGAAAAAATAGATAGTAAAAAAATAAGATTAGAAGCAGATAAAGTTATCAGACGATTTTTCCAGTATTTGGAGTTATATCAAGAAGAGTATGAAGATGTAAATTATCTTCCATTAGTTACAGAAATCAATGAACTAATGAGCTATTATAAAGCCCAGCTCGCTGCTCGTGCTACTCGTAGAAAAACTAAAAAGGAAAATGAAGTAGATAAAACAACTGAAGAGCTTTCAAGAAAAAATAGTTAAATACATTATTTTGTTATAACTAAGTTTATAGATATTATTTCATAAATTGTAATAGAAATATTTACTATTATGATTTTACAGCAATATCCCCATATCCTAATTCATTAGAGAGAAATTAAGTGAAGAAACTAAACAAATCAACTTAAATATAATTAATTTTATAGGTTCTCTTTCTGAAAATGGATAGCGGGGATATTAATTTTTATCAGGTAAGAATATTTTCTTTAATTCATAAAATAAAAATGATAAAATGTAGTAATATGAAAAACATATTTTTATTATTTTTTATTAGTATTTTTTCAATATCATTTGGTCAGAAAAAATATAAATCATTATCAGACCTAAAAGGTAAAAATATAAAAGTAGGTCTTGTATTAAGTGGCGGAGGCGCTAAGGGATTGGCTCATATTGCCGTATTAGAAGCCATAGAAAAGGCGGGCGTACGAATTAACTATATAGGAGGTACAAGTATGGGAGCTATAGTAGGGGGCTTGTATGCTTCTGGATATTCAGCTCATCAGTTAGATTCTATTTTTCGTTCGGTAGACTTTGAGGAATTAATACAAGACAATATTCCTCGCTCTTCTCAAAACTTTTATGAGAAAGCCAATAGAGATAGGTATATGCTTTCTTTAACTCTTAAAGATGGAAAACTAAGGCTCCCTACGGCTATTTCTATGGGCAATAATTTATATAATTTTTTGCGTAAACTTACCTATCCTACAAGGCATATAGAAGATTTCTCTAAGTTTCCGATACCTTTTCTTTGTGTAGCTACCGATGTGGAGAGTGGTAAAGAAGTTATCTTAGAACAAGGAGATTTGGCACAATCAATAATGGCTAGTGGAGCTTTCCCAACTTTATTTTCTCCTATTGAAATAGATGGTAAATGGCTTACCGATGGAGGAATACTCAATAACTACCCAATAGACGAAATAAGAGCCAAAGGAATGGACGTAATCATAGGAGTAGATGTACAGGCACCTCTGAAAAATCGTAGCGAACTACAATCAGCCGATAAGGTTTTGATGCAAATAACAAGTTACAAGATTGCTAACGATATGGAAGAGAAAAAAGAGAAAACAGATATCTATATAAAACCCAATATGGAAGGGTACAATGTGATTTCTTTCAATGAAAGATTTGCTATTATAGACTCGGGTAGGGTAGCAGTAAGAGATAGAATCTCAGAATTAGAAAAATTGGCTTATCATCAGAAAAAGAATAATAGAGAAAGTATAAAAATAAAGGATTCTTTATATGTATCAGATATTTCTTTTACGGGGAATAACCATTATACAGCTCAGTATCTTCGAGGAAAATTAGGCTTTCAATGGAAAAGTAAAATATCATTCAATGATTTGAGTAATGGAGTACAAAACCTATTGGCAACACAGAATTTCAAATCTATAAAGTATCATATTTGTCCTACTCCTAATGGAGAAGAATTATATTTTAATTTGCAAGAAGCACCCGAGAAAACTTGGGTGAAAATGTCTCTACATTATGACAATTTGTACAAAACAGCTGTACTTTTGAATGTTAGTAAATCTAATTTTTTACAAAAAGATGATATTTTTTCTTTTGACTTTATAGTAGGAGATAATATTCGTTATAATTTTGACTACTATGTCGATAAGGGTTTTTATACAAGTTATGGAATTCGGTCAAAATATGATAGGTTTAGGAGAGATATAAGTTTTACGGGGTATTTATCACCTATTGATGTAGGTTTCTCTGATAGTGAAGAGGTAGCCCAAGAGCAAGATACAAAAATTTCAAATTTAGTAAATCAAATATACATACAATCTATATTTGATCAAAAATTTTTAGTAGGTTTAGGTTTAGAACATCGTAACATTATAGCTAAAACTAATATAGAACAAACTACTACTGAGGATACTCATTTTTATAGTCCTTACGCTTATATTCGTTTTGATTCTCTTAATGATAGACTTTTACCAACCTCTGGTGCTTATTTTGATGCTTCTTCTCATTGGCATTTGGTGTCAGGAGGTATTCAAGAGAAATTTGAGCCATTTTTGCAAACTAAGGTAGTATTTGGAGGCGCTTGGTATATTTACCCAAGATTATCAGCTAAGGTTATGGCTTCTGGAGGTTTTATAATAGGAAACCCAAATACTAATTCATTAAAATTTGTTATGGGAGGGTATGGGCATAATATGTTTTCTAATTATATTTCTTTTGTAGGGTATGATTATTTAAGTTTTGGAAGTTATGAATATTGGAAGTTGGCAACTACAATCAATTATCGTTTCTACAAAAAAAATTACATTGATGTAATTGTTAATTTTGCCAATGCTCAAGAAAATATGTACAAAACTAACAAATGGATTTCTATGCCCCAACGAACAGGCTATGGATTAGGTGTTATTTCTCAGACATTTTTAGGAAATATAGAGGTAAGAGCAACTTATTCCCCTGAAATAAAAAAAGTATTTTGGTTATTTGGGGTAGGTTATTGGTTCTAAGAAAATATTTTATAGATAGTAAAAACTATTTTGGGGCAACGATGAATTTTATGGTTCTTTCGTTGCCTTGTTCGTTTATACATTTTAAGAAATGCTCTCCTTCTGTGGTATGTATGTGCATATCGTGGAAGTGTTGGGTTTCCCCTAAAAAAGTATTATCCAAATACCAAAAAATTCTTCCATTACCTGAGTTAGCTATACGGCAAATGATAGGTTGTTCTTTTCCACCAAATGTTTTGGTATGATAAACAATTGTGCCGTGCTTGGGGTAAATAAAGTCTATAGCAGAAAATCTATCTTCTTGTAGGCAGTCACTCCTGAAGGGAGGTAAAGGCGTGTAGTGGGTATGGTGTTTTCTGTAAAACCATTCCATTAATGGAGGTAATACAAATCTACTTTCAGAAACAATGTTGGATAAATTTTCGCAGTCTGTATTAACTTGGAAGCGCTTATCTTGGGTCAAATGTACCCATTTATGGTATTTACATACTTCATTTTGTACAGGGGTATCCACGTTGTAAATAGTTTTTTTCGGACAAATATCAGAGGCTATCAAACCGCTTTTTTGACAGACTTCAATAGTTTTTAAATCGTCATAGGGTGTACTGAACCATTTCGTTTTTGGTAAAAAATTGAAGATTTCAAACATAATGGGAGCGGCATTGGTTACTCCTGTTAGCTCGGGACGACCTTCACCAGAAGCATTTCCGACCCAAACACCAACGATATATTTAGGGGTAATCCCGATAGCCCAAGCATCTCTATTCCCGAAAGAGGTACCTGTCTTCCACGAGATTTTTTGTGCAGAATCATAGTATTTCCAAGCAGAATCATATGAAGGTCTATTAACCTGCGTAAGGGCTTCAAAGGTTTTATATATAGCTCCTGCGCTAAATTGATTTTTTTCATTTTGTTCTTTGCCGTAGTCTAAGTTTTCTTTACGGTCATAGTAGTTTAAAGGCTGAAAGGCTTTCTCTAAATAAGTGCCTCTTTTTGAAAAATAGTTCAGTTCAAAAGCCATTGAAGCATATGCTTGGCAAAGTTCAAAAAGGTTACTCTCAGCACCTCCTAAGACCAAAGAAAGCCCGTAATGGTCAGGGTGTTTATTGATATTAGATAATTTAAGCTTTTTCAGTTGTTGATAAAAGCGAGCAACCCCATATTTTTGTAAAAGAAGTACAAAAGGGATATTTAAAGAACGAAAAAGAGCTTCATCGGCAGGAACAGCGCCTTCGAAAGTACCACCAAAATTCTGAGGGGTATATCCTGAGATTTGAGTAGGTACATCGGCAATAATTTCTTGAGGTAATAGTTCACCATTATCCAGAGCAGCGGCAAAAAGGAAAGGTTTGAGAATGCTTCCGGTGCTTCTTGGTCTATGAATGATATTTACATTCCTTTGGTGGTCATTATCTGTAGGAGTGTTGCCTACATATGCTAATATATTTTTAGTTTCAACATCTGCCACTAATACGCAAGCATTATAAACCTCAAATTGTTTATAAATGTTATAGTGTTGTTGTATGGTTTTATTAACTTTATTTTGTAAATCATAATCAATTGTTGAGCGGATGGATTGTCCGTTATTTTTTAGAGCTATTCTTTCTACAAGGTGAGGTGCTATCTGAGGAAGTTCGTGGGGCTTTTGTGGTAATTCTTCGAGCAAGGAAAGTTCATAGGTAGTTTTGTCTATGACTTGTTGTTCATAAAGTTTTTTTAGTAAGAAATTTCGTTTATTCATCAATTTTTGTTGATTTTTACCAGGATATACAGAGCCAGGAGCGTTTGGTAAAATAGCCAACAAAGAAGCTTCTGCCCACGATAGTTTTTCGGGGCTAATTCCAAAATAACGCCAAGAAGCCATATCTACACCAATGATATTTCCTCCAAAAGGTGCGTGAGAAGCATATAAAGCAAGAATTTTCTTTTTAGAATACCTAAATTCTAAGCGTGTAGATAGTATTCCTTCTATGGCTTTTTCAAGGTAAGTACGAGGTTTATTTTTTCGGGATAGCCTTATAACTTGCTGGGTGATAGTACTTCCTCCTCGAACTATTCTATTTTGTTTTATGTTTTTTATAAAAGCTTTGGAAATAGATACAGGATTTACTCCCCAATGTTGGTAAAAATGGGCATCTTCATAAAGAAGTATAGCTTTTTCAAGTTTGAAGGGAATAGAGTCTCGTTCAGGGAATCTCCATTGCCCGTCATTGGCTATTTTTGCTCCTAAAAGTTTACCTTCTTTACTTTCTACAATGGTAGCATAACTGTCTGAAAATAAGTTTTTTGGTAAGCAAAAATAATAAGCAATAACAGCTGTCTCTTATACACATCTGACGCTGCCGA
>CALFOY010000232.1 GCA_937919265.1 uncultured Capnocytophaga sp.
ATTGGACAAGGCTATTCAGGCTTCAAAAATTCTTTTTGGAAATTCTACTTCGGACGACTTGAAAAAACTTGACGAACAAACGTTCCTTGAAGTTTTTGATGGCGTTCCACAAACAGAAATATCTTTGTCAGAAATATCTAATGGTTTGGATATGATAGCTTTACTTTCTGTTAAAACAGGTTTTATAAAAAGTAATTCAGAGGCTCGTAGGGCTTTAAAAGAAAATTCAATTTCTGTTAATAAAGAAAAAGTTACCGAAGAAAATATAATTTCCGAAAATAATATTATTAATGGAAAATTTATTTTACTACAAAGAGGCAAGAAGAATTATTTTGTAATAAAAATAAAATAATAAAATATTTAATAAATTTATACTACTTTTTATTTTAGAAAGAAGTATAAATTTTTTATTTTAATAAAAATATAAAAAATGGATATATTAAGACGCAACCGAAGACTTCGTTCTTCACAAGTAATTCGAGATTTGGTTAGAGAAACAACGGTTACTCCCAATGATTTTATTGTACCTTTATTCGTAGTAGAAGGCAAAGGGATTAAAGAAGAAATTCCGTCAATGCCAAATTATTTTCGGTATAGTTTGGATGTTTTAGAAAAAGAAGTAAAAGAATTATGGAATTTAGGGCTTAAGTCTGTTTTACTTTTTGTAAAAGTTCTTGATAATATGAAAGATAATAAAGGGACAGAAGCTCTAAACCCAAATGGATTAATGCAACGAGCAATTAAAGCTGTAAAAAATGCAACTCCTCAAATGCTTGTGATGACAGATGTAGCTCTTGACCCTTACTCTATTTATGGTCACGATGGAATTATTCTTAACGGTGCTATTGAAAATGATAGTACAGTTGAGGTTTTGGCTCAAATGAGTCTTTCTCACGCTCAGGCAGGAGCCGATTTTGTAGCTCCAAGTGATATGATGGATGGTAGAATTAGAGAAATTCGTACTTTTTTAGATAAAAATCATTTTGAAAAAGTAGGCATTATGTCCTATAGTGCTAAGTATGCTTCTGCTTTTTATGGTCCATTCCGTGATGCGTTGGATAGCGCCCCAGTTGATGCGCAAAACATTCCAAAAGATAAAAAAACATATCAAATGGACTATGCAAACCGAATAGAAGCTATAAAAGAAACTCTTTGTGATGTAGAAGAAGGTGCTGATATTGTTATGGTTAAGCCTGGACTTTGTTATTTAGATATTGTTCGAGAAGTGAAAAACGCAGTAAATATTCCTGTTTCTGTATATCAAGTTTCAGGAGAATATGCAATGGTGAAAGCAGCTGCTGAAAGAGGTTGGCTTGACCACGATGCTATTATTTTAGAACAAATTTATTCTATAAAAAGAGCAGGAGCAGACCTTATAGCTACTTATTTTGCTAAAGATATAGCAAAACTTTTATAAAAAATTATACATCAAAAAATATAAAATCCAGAAACGTGCTATTTATTGTAGTACGTTTTATTTTTGTTCAATTCAAAAAGGAATTAAAAAATGGTATATTTTTTGTTGTACATTATAAAAAAATTATAGGTATGAAAAAAATAATATTACTTTTTGTTGGAGCAATAGGGTTGCTTACATCTTGTGCAAGTGTCAGAGTAACATCTGATTATGATAGTAAAGCTAATTTTCCAGAATACAAAACCTTTGCTTTTTTTAAGGAAGGAATTGATAAAGTGGAAATTTCTGATTTGGATAAAAAACGTATTCTTAGGAGTATTGAACAAGAAATGAATAAAAAAGGTCTTACACTTTCTGAAACTCCAGATTTGTTAATAAATTTTTTCACAAAAGAGCGTGAGCGTCAAGAAGTTTATACAAATGTAGGTTTTGGTTGGGGCTGGGGACCTTTCTGGGGTAATAGTGTTTCGGTAAGCCCTGTTCGTACAGAAGGTTCTTTATTTATTGACTTCATTGATGCTAATAAAAAAGACCTCATTTGGCAAGGAAAGGGAGTAGGTATTATTTCAGAATATGCAAATAATAGAGATGAACGAATATCTACTTTTGTTTCAGAGATTTTAAAACAATATCCTCCTGAGAGAAGAAAGTAAAGTACAAAAAAAGAGATTTAAATTATTTTAAATCTCTTTTTTTATTTTATAATTCTGCTGACAAGGCTACAGCGTCTTTATTTATTTTTTTGATTAATCCTTGAAGCACTTTGCCAGGTCCTGTTTCTATAAATTCTGAAGCACCATCTTTTATCATATTCTCAATACTTTGTGTCCATTTTACAGGAGCTGTAAGTTGTTCTATTAGGTTTTTCTTTATTAATTCCGGATCAGAAATAGCTGTTGTTGTAACATTTTGATAAACAGGACAAATAGGTTTTTCAAAATGAATATTTTCAATAGCAGTAGCCAATTCTTCACGAGCAGGGCGCATTAATTCAGAATGGAAAGCCCCACTAACAGGCAATACCAGAGCTCTTTTAGCTCCTGCTTCTTTCATTGCTTCACAAGCTTTATTTATACTTTCTATTTCTCCAGAAATAACTAACTGTCCAGGGCAATTATAATTGGCAGGAGTAACAATTCCTGATATTGAAGCGCAAATTTCTTCTACTTTATTATCCTCTAAACCTAAAATAGCAGCCATCGTTCCAGCTTGTAATTCACAGGCTTTTTGCATAGCCATTGCACGTTTTGAAACTAAAATTAAACCATCCTCAAAAGAAAAAGTTTTATTTGCTACCAATGCAGAAAACTCTCCCAGAGAATGCCCTGCTACCATATTAGGAGTAAATTTTTCACCTAAAACTTGACTTAAAATAACAGAATGTAAAAAGATAGCAGGTTGTGTTACTTTAGTTTGTTTTAGTTCCTCATCAGTTCCCGAAAACATAATATCGGTAATAGAAAATCCTAAAATAGAATTTGCTTTTTCAAAAAGTTCTTTGGCAAGAGGATGATTCTCATATAAATCTTTTCCCATACCTACAAATTGAGCACCTTGCCCAGGAAAAACATATGCTTTCATTATATTTTATTTAACAAATTATTCAATAAAGTTTTTTAAGATAAAATAAAAAATTAATTATTTAGAAAATTATCGCAAAGATATTAAA
>CALFOY010000233.1 GCA_937919265.1 uncultured Capnocytophaga sp.
AATTTTAGATAATATATTAACGGATTTTATAAGACCACAAAGTATTTTGCCTTTTACTATAAAATAAACCTGTTGCCCAAGTTCGAATTTTGTTCTGATTTCCATAGCTTATATATTTTAGTTAGTGAAATAAGGGTCAAGTACTTCGGAAAATCCATTGAGGTATTCGAAGGCTGTTAACACTTCCTGAGGAAGCTCTCCAGAAGCTATATCACAATGGCGCATAATCAGGCGGGTATTTTCGTAGATTAATATACGCATATAGCGGGTAAAAGCCTGTACGCTGATATCTTCGGCGAAGAATTGATTAACGGCATCTGCATCAAAGCAGTAAGTGCTGGGGCTACTGTTATTCACCACAGCGGAGTTGTTTTCTTGTTTGAACATAATGTGTAAATATAAAAAGTCCGTGGGTGGGTGCTGTTCAAACAAGAGCTTTATTGCTTTGTGTATAACATTACTGCTATACGACACCTCCACGGATATATTGTAATAAATATGTATTTGCAATAAACAAGTATTGCTCTATGTTTGAACGATGCAAAGGTACAACAATATTTTGAATATGCAACAAAAAAATAAAAAAACTTTCACGTAAAGGGTGAAAGTTTTTTGTAAGTATTTGGTTTATCGTTGGTTATGTATTACCTTTGCGCCTTGTTTTTGGTAAAAAGGAAATTTGTCATCACAAGAAATAATGGTCATTTTCTCAGAAATGGCGTGCGCCAATATAGCTAAATCATTAGGGTCATTATGCTTAGGCACAAAATCCAAACGCCCTGCAACAAAGGCTTGTTTGTCCTCAAAAGGAAGAATTTTTACCAAATATACGGCTTTAAGTATTTGTTTGATAAACTTTTCTCCTGTATCAACAATAGTGTAATCAACACCTTTGAAACGTTTCTTTCTATATAATTGAGCAATTTCCAACAAAGAAATACTACTTGCATAGAAAGAATTTTTTGAGTCTTGCAAGATTTCTAAGACAAAAGGACGTAATTCATTATATCTACCTTCATATAGAATAATGATGATATTGGTGTCTAAAAAGTATTTCATAGCTTTTCTTCTTGCATTAATCGAGTCATCATATTAGTACCATAAATGAGTTCCCTATCTTTTTCATCAATATAGATAGGTGGATTTTTAGCTAATTCTTTAGCAATATCTAATAAAGATTTTTTCTTTTTAGGCGTTGTTGTTTTCTTGGTAGCTGTTTTCTTTTGGGTAGCTACTCTTTTTAGCCCTTGTGAAACGGCAGGTTTTCTCTTGGCTGTTTTCGGTGGTGTTAATGTTGCAGGCATAACTTTCAATTTTAGGTACAAATATACAAAAATTATACCAAAAAAAACTCCCAAGCCTTACGGGGCGAGGGGAGTTTAACGAACAATTAACGCTTAC
>CALFOY010000234.1 GCA_937919265.1 uncultured Capnocytophaga sp.
TAGTTGAATAGTCCATTTTTACTATAAAACATAACATATATGTTATGCCTGCTTTGACTTAATATACCATATTTTTTAAAAGATGTAAAGGATTTATTTACTAAAGTAAAAAAATGAGTTGTGAAGCAGGTTGCAAAAAAAATAAAAGCGATCTGCTTTTTTATATAAAAAAAACTTACTATTATATTTGTAACAAATTTTATACATAAGATAAATTCGTATGTATAGCCGTTCTGCTCGAAACGGTATAGCACCGTAATGGTGGTATTATGAATTGTAGCAAGGTGCGAGGCTACCTTTAAAAGTCTTGGAGGTGCTCTGAGTGGGTACTTTATTAGGGTTATAATTTAGAAAGTAAGCTAAAACTCTAGGTGTTGGGCAGGGCTAACACTGGCATATAATTAAATATGCGATAAAGTAAGTTAAACGATGCGAACATAGCGATATACGACCATTGTATCATTATCAATCGTTTTTTCCCCTTTTTACAAGGGGGAAAGTCTGCACTCAGCTCAATGAGCTCAACCGACCATAATATCATTGTTTTAATCAATTGTCAATATGTTTTTTAACATAGATATATAAAAAAATTGGAGGTACAATAAAATGAAAACAATAAGATTTGAAGAATTAAATAAGGCAATTACAAGAAAAAGGGGGAATGTGGAAGACAAAACTAATTTGATGACACAGTTACAAGAGTATGTTAAAGAAGAAAAGGAAGACATAGAATACTTGGAAAAATTAAGAAATGTTTACAAAAATTGTGTGAAGTTTGGAAATACTGGAAAAGATGTAGAAGTTGCAGATGTAGAATTTGAAGCATTTGAAAAGTTTAAAAAAGAATATCTAGAAAAATTTTATAAATAAAGGAGAGTATAAAAAATGAAGATAACAGAATTAAAGTTTGAACTTGGACAATTTGGGAAAAGAATGAATTTAGTAGGAGTTGAACCTTACTACACTTATGAAGCTGGAAAAAAAACTGATAAAATAGGTGGTTACAAGTATACTACAGTTTTGATGGATAGAGATTATGAGAAAATTGACATAAAAATTGAAGGTAATAGATTAATTGAAGAACAGGAAAAATACGATATACCTGTAAAATTCAATGGTTTAGAAGTAAGTTTTTATCAAGATTTTACAACTAAAAATCTATATTTAAAGGCAACAGCTAAAAATCTTGAAATATTGAAATAATAGGGGGTTGAGAATGAAGAAAGGTAAAAGAGTTAATCTAGATTATGTTTTGACTGATGTTTTAATAATCGGTTTAATAGGACTTTCTGCCTTTCTTCTTTTAACTTTTCTTATGGATTTGATAGGTTCCTATAAATTTGGCTTCAGCTGGTGGGATTATCGGATGCAAGCTCAAATCTTTAAAAAGAAATTTTTCAGGTACATATTGTTAGAACTCACATTTTTAGGCTTGTTTATTTGGATTGTTGTGAAGTTTTTGACCAGGAAGAGTGCTGAAGTTAATAGGAAGCTAGCTAAGTTTATAAAATACAATAATTATATAACCTATGAAATTGTCAATAAAAAGAAGAAGTTAAAAGATAAGGCAGATTTAAGATATATATTGAACCAGGATTATTTGACAATAAATATTTATTTGCATGGCTCAACTTTTGATGACAAGCTGAAGGAGAGTAGAGAGAAAATTGAAGACATTTTTATGACTTCAATAAGCTCTATGAGTGTAGACTTTGGAAAAGTAACCTATGAGATTGGTTTTAAGCCACTTGAAAGGATAGAGGCGATACATTATATACCTAATGCCATAGAACTTGATAAAACAAAAATCTGGGATTATAATACTATTCCCCACGGACTGATAGCAGGTTCAACAGGTTCTGGAAAGACTTACTTTTTAAATTACATTATATGTAATCTGTTAGCGAATGATGCTGACATAACTTTTATAGATCCAAAATCTGCAGATATAAAAGCAGTTGGTGAGTTAGTAAATCCACAAAAGACAGCTTGTACTGAAAATCAGATTGCTAAACTGGTGAGAGAGTTCAGCGAAGAAATGGAAGCAAGGCAAAAAATTATCGGAAAAAGTGGCAAGGTAAATGCTACATATTTGGATTTTGGAATGAAACCACAATTTTTAATCTTTGATGAATTAGCTGCATTTAAAGCTGGTGTTGAAAAAAAAGAAACTGCTAAGAGTGTTGAAAATCAGCTAAAAAAAATTATTTTGATGGGTAGAAGTACAGGGAATTTTGTTATTTTGGTAGCACAGCAACCAAATGCTGAAGTTGTTGAAACAGGTATCAGAGACCAGCTTGGATTGAAGGTTGCTTTTGGAAATATAAAAAATGAACTACGGTTGATGATGTTTGGTAGCGATATTAAATTGCATACATTAGACACTAGACAAAAGGGGGTGGGTTATATATCATTAGCTGGAATGGAACCATATAAGTTCTATGGTCCAAACTTGGGAAGTAAATTTGATTTTGTGGCTGAGATAAAAAAACTGATGATGTGTAAAATTTCACTTTGACCGCCACTGTTGCAAAATTTCGCCAGCGAAATTTAATGGAATGGTGCAACAGGGGTGGAACCAGCACAAGCTGTAAGGCTTGGGCGATAGAGGGTATACTTGATATATAGGATATCTTAATGCCGTGAAAAAGATTAAAAACAATGGAATTAAGGGGGTGTATAAAAATAATAGAAACAATAAAATAAATAGTAGGTAGGTAGGTGTAGGTAGGTAGTAAATAGGGTTTACAATTTAAAAAATATATGGTATAACAGGATATACCAGGAAGGTAGGTAGGTAATCGTAGGTAGGTAAAAAATAAAAGGAGTGATATAATATGGCTTTTACATTAGGATTAACAAAGGAATTTTTGAATTATATTAAAAGAGATGAAATTGTAAAGAATGATGATGACACTTACAAAGTACCTTTCATTAATGGAAAGACAGAAACATTTAATAAGAAAGATATTAAAAAAAATGTTATGGAGTATATAGAAGCTAATAAAAATACGCTAGAACCTGCTTTAAATAGTATTGAAGAACCAAAAGAAGAAGTAAAAGAAATAATAACAGAAATAGCAGTAAAAGAAGAAACAGGAATAGTCTTAAGAAAAGAAACACAAACTTTTATAGAGGATAATATTGAAGATTTAAAGGCTATGTTAATGGAGTATAGACTTAATAAAGGTACTGGAAAATTTGACAGTTATATAAAGTTGGATATACCACAATTCGTAAAGGATATACCTGTAGATACAGTTCTAAGTGTCAAGGGTAATAAAGAAACTTATAAGAAGTTTAAGAATTTTGCTGAACTGCACGGGGTTAGTGTAGGTACTCTTTTTAACTATTTAATATATAGTCTTTTAAATGGTTTTAATGCTTGGTAGGTTATAGTAGTTAAGTAGTAAAAAAGACTTTACAAAAAATAAATTGTATGGTATAACAGTAGGTAGGTAATCGTAGGTAGGTAGTAAAAATATAAAAAGGAGTGGTAAAATGACAACATTGACATTAAACATTGAAAACCAAACAAATGAAAAAATAGTGATATTAACAGAAAAACAATATAAAGAATTAATTGAAAAAATACAAGATTTAGAATATTATGCAGAAATAGCAAGAAGGGCTGAAGATTTGGATGCTGGAAATGGTAAGGTAATGACATTAGAACAAGCAATAAAATACGCAGAAGAAAAAGCAGCTGAGGCGGTAAAATAATGATAGATGATGAAGTTATTTGGCAAGATGAGGCAATATTAGAATATACAGGTTGGTTAATACTAAATGAAAGGAAAATATTTAATAAAATAAATGAATTAATAAAAGATATTAGAATTAATGGACTTTTAAAAGGTACTGGTAAGCCTGAGAGATTAAAACATTTTAAAAATAGGGCTATTTATAGCAGAAGAATAAGTGATGAACATAGACTAATTTATGACTTAAAAAATGATAGATTAAGAATATTAGGTTGTAAAGGACATTATAAAAAAGATTATGCAGATTAATAAAGGGGGAATTTATTGAGTTGAAATTTTATAACACTAAAGAAATAAAATCAAAAAATATAACTGAATACATTTTCAATATTGATGCTTTAACTGCTTTTGACTTTAAAAGAAGACCAGGAAGAAAAAGAAGAGATTTTGAAGAATTAAGTAGCATTGAAAAAGCTGAAAGTATGCAACGAAGGAAAGCATATTACCAGGACAAGCGATTTGAAATAAAAAGGATAATTGATTGTAATTATGATGATAAAAGTACCTTTTTAACTCTTACTTTTAAAGAAAATATACAGGATATAGAAAGGGCAAATCGTGAATTTACTTTATTTATTAAGAGATTGAAAAGGTACTTGAAAAATCAACAGCTTAAATATATTGCAACTTGGGAACTCCAGCAGAGGGGAGCAATCCATTATCATTTGGTGCTGTTCTCGGTCCCATATATAGATAATAAGAAGCTTGGGGAATTGTGGGCGAATGGATTTATAAAAATAAATAAGATTAAAGAAACTGTTAAAAATGAAGCTGTGGGGGTGTATATAACGAAGTATTTTGTGAAAGACTTAGAAAAGAAAGCAAATCAAAAAAAAGCCTATTTCTGTTCACGAAATTTAATAAAACCAAAAGAAACCAAAAAAAAGTTGGATTTTGATGAAATGAATGATATACTTACAGATGAAAAAGATTTACTCTATATTAAAAATTTTATTGCTAGAGAACTGTTAGAAATTGATGTTTCAACTGGTGAGAAGATTTATAGAGAAGTAAAAAAAGTTTATGTTGTAAAGAAAAATAAAGAAATGGATTTACAAAACAAAAAAAATATGCTAAACTCAGAAGTAAGACAAAAAGAGTTATCGCCAAATAACTCTATCTAAAATTTAAAATTTAAAAATATAATAGTAAAAATTTTTAAAAAATAATTGACTGCCAGGAAAAT
>CALFOY010000235.1 GCA_937919265.1 uncultured Capnocytophaga sp.
TTTATATAGTTATATTTTTGAAAAATATTATTATTATCATACTATATATAATTATATTTTCATAAAAAAATATGATTTATATTCACTATCTTGTTTTTCAATTTATTGAATAGAATAATTATATACTATATAATATTCATCGTATATAAAAAAATACGAGTTACAAATAATATGTAACTCGTATTCATAATTATTATGAGAATAAATTTATCTACGTGAAGACTTCAACAAATAAATAGCTAATATTGTGAATATCAGATTTGGAATTATTACAGCCAACATAGGAGATATACCAGACTTTTCTGACAATATACCAAATACTCTTTCAAAAAATACATATGTAAAACCGATAAGTACGCCAAATGCAAGATTAACTCCCATTCCTCCCCTCTTCTTCACTGATGAAACAGCCACTCCTATAAAGGTAAGAATAAATGCTGTAAACATAGCTCCCCATCTTCTATAATACACAAGTTCATAAATACGAATATTAGGAGAACCTTTTAACCTTTCTTGCTTGATAAAATCATTCAATTGGAAGAAGTTTTTAGTTTCGGCAGCATATTCTATCGGCAACAAATCTGTAGTTTTGAAATTAAAAAGGGTATCTTTTGAGTACTGAGTAACAATTTTATCATCTTGTTCACCAATGGTTCTTTTGACATATTCCGTTAAACGAAAGGTCTTAATACTATCATTTTCTATGTACTCAATACTTGAAGCACTTATTTTTTCTTTAAGTTCATTGCCTTGAAAATATTCTAATGTAAAGTTAGAGCCTTGATTATTGTCACCATCATAATTACTAACATATATATACTCATTTTCAGAAATTTGATTATATAAATTATTCCCTCGAGAGTATAACCCCGGCGATAGATAAGTACCATAAAACTCATTATACACTTTACTTGAATAAGGGACAACAAACATTCCCATCAAAATAACAAAAACAGAAAGAATTGTAGCTCCATAAAAATATGGTCTTAAAAATCTGTTATAAGAAATGCCTGAACTAAGCATAGCTACTATCTCTGTACGTTCAGCAAGCTTTGAAGTAAACCAAATAACTGAAAGAAATAAGAAGATAGGGAATAAAATATTAGCAAAATGCACAACAAAGTTAAGGTAATACCAAATAATAGCCTCTATTGGAGCGTTATTTCTACTCATTTTTGCACTTTTCTCAGCAAAATCTACTAATATTCCTATAGGAATAAACATTAGAAATAGTCCTGAAAATGTCAAGAAGTAGCGTTTTAAGATATACCAATCTAAAATTTTCATTAGAAATAATTTGAATTATGAATTACAAACGATTATTCATTTGCTGCACCATTTGGTTTTTCCATTGAGCAAAGTCTCCAGCTATGATATGTTTTCGCGCCTCGCGTACAAGCCACAAATAAAATCCTAAATTGTGAATAGAGGCAATTTGTTTAGCCAAATATTCCTCTGCTACGAATAAATGTCGTAAATAGGCTTTAGTATAATAGGTATCTACGTAAGTATATCCAGCAGGATCAATAGGAGAGAAATCATTTTCCCACTTTTTGTTTTTGATATTTATAGTTCCGTGAGCTGTAAAAAGCATTCCGTTTCGGGCATTTCTTGTAGGCATAACACAGTCCATCATATCAACTCCAAGAGCTATATTCTCTAAAATATTAATAGGAGTACCTACCCCCATTAGGTAACGAGGTTTATCTATTGGTAGAATATCACAAACTAAGTCTGTTATTTCATACATTACCTCTGCCGGCTCTCCTACAGACAATCCTCCAATGGCATTACCCTCTGCATTTTTGTTAGCGATATATTCAGCAGATTCTTTACGTAAATCTTTATATACAGAGCCTTGTACAATAGGAAATAAAGCTTGTGAATAGCCATACTTTGGAGGTACTTTCTCTAAATGTGTTATACAACGATCTAACCAACGATGTGTCATCTGCATAGAACGTTTAGCATACCCATACTCACAAGGATAAGGAGTACATTCATCAAAAGCCATCATAATATCAGCCCCTATACTACGTTCTATTTCCATTACTTTTTCAGGAGAAAAGAAATGATAAGAACCATCTATATGACTCTTAAACTGAACACCTTCTTCTTTTATCTTCCGAGTATTAGAAAGTGAATAAACTTGATAACCACCACTATCAGTAAGTATATTTCTGTCCCAATTCATAAACTTATGCAAACCTCCTGCTTGTTCAAGGATAGAGGTAGTAGGTCTTAAATACAAATGATATGTATTTCCTAAAATAATATCAGGATTTATATCTTCTTTTAGTTCCCGTTGGTGCACACCTTTAACTGATGCTACTGTTCCAACAGGCATAAAAATAGGAGTTTCTATAACACCGTGATCTGTAATTATTTTTCCCGCACGGGCTTTAGTTTGGGTATCTGTTTGTAGAAGTTCAAACTGCATTTTTTATATTTTTTAGAGGGCAAAGATACTAATTTTTAATTAAAGTGAAGATTTTATACTAAATAATATTATCTGTATTCATAATAAAAT
>CALFOY010000236.1 GCA_937919265.1 uncultured Capnocytophaga sp.
CCGATTTTGCCCCTATGGGCGACCAGCCCCAAGCGATACAACAGCTTGTAGAGGGTGTTGAAAAAAACGATAAATACCAAGTGCTATTGGGCGTTACAGGCTCAGGCAAAACTTTTACTATCGCTAATGTGGTAGAGAAGATACAACGCCCTACCCTCGTATTAGCCCATAATAAGACTCTTGCTGCCCAACTTTATTCTGAATTTAAGGCTTTCTTCCCTAATAATGCGGTGGAATACTTCGTGTCGTACTACGATTACTACCAGCCCGAAGCCTATATTCCTACCACAGGTACTTATATCGAAAAAGACCTCTCTATTAATGATGAAATAGAAAAGCTGCGCCTCAGTACTACCTCTGCCTTACTATCGGGCAGGCGCGATGTGCTGGTGGTTGCCTCGGTGTCGTGTCTGTATGGTATTGGTAACCCTGTGGAATTTCAGAAGAACGTTATCACTATCAAGCGGGGCGATATATTGCCGCGCACTAAGCTGATGCACCGCCTTGTGCAGAGCCTCTATGCCCGTACTACTGCTGATTTTAGGCACGGCAATTTCCGCATCAAAGGCGATGTGTTAGACGTCTTCCCAGGGTATGACGATAACGCCTTTCGCATTCACTTCTTTGGTGATGAAATTGAAGAAATAGAGCAATTCGACCCCACTACCAATCATATATTAGACCACTACGAGAGTCTCAATATTTACCCTGCTAATATGTTCGTTACCTCGCCGGATATACTTCAGAAGGCGATATGGAACATTCAGCAAGACCTGATGAAGCAAGTGGAGTTTTTTGAAGCATCGGGTAAAGCTTTGGAAGCGAAACGGCTAAAAGAGCGCACTGAGTTCGACCTCGAGATGATACGCGAATTGGGCTATTGCTCAGGTATTGAGAACTACTCGCGCTACTTAGACGGTCGTGAAGCAGGTACGCGTCCGTTCTGTCTTATCGACTATTTTCCTGATGATTTCTTGATGGTAATAGACGAAAGCCACGTTACGATGCCCCAAGTGCACGCTATGTATGGGGGCGACCGCAGTAGGAAGGAAAACTTAGTAGAATACGGCTTTAGGTTGCCGGCAGCTATGGATAACCGTCCGCTAAAGTTTGAAGAATTTGAAGCCCTCCAAAACCAAGTGATATACGTGAGTGCTACCCCTGCCGACTACGAGCTACAGAAAGCGCAAGGGGTGTATGTAGAGCAGGTGATACGCCCTACAGGGCTGCTTGACCCCGAGATAGAAGTCCGCCCAAGCCAAAATCAGATAGACGACCTTGTGGAAGAGATACAAGTGCGCGTAGAGAAAGACGAGCGCATACTCGTAACGACCCTTACCAAGCGTATGGCTGAGGAACTCACCAAATATCTCACCCGCATAGGGGTGCGCTGCCGTTATATACACAGTGATGTCGATACTTTGGAGCGCGTAGAGATTATGCAAGACCTCCGCAAAGGGCTTTTTGATGTACTCATAGGAGTAAACCTCCTCCGCGAGGGCTTGGACTTGCCTGAAGTGTCGCTTGTGGCTATTCTCGATGCCGATAAAGAGGGCTTTCTGCGCTCTACGCGTTCGCTTACCCAAACGGTAGGACGGGCAGCGCGCAACGTAAATGGCAAGGCTATAATGTATGCCGACAAGATAACCGACAGTATGCAGCGCACTATTGACGACACTAACTATCGCCGTGAAAAGCAGATGAACTACAACAAGGCACACGGCATTACCCCACAACCGCTACAAAAGAAGATAGAGAACAGCCTTAGCAAGAGTCCGATTACTGAGTTTCATTACGACCCTTCGTTTGCTCATAGGCAAGCGGCTGAAGCTCAGGCGGTATATATGACAGCCAAAGAGATAGAGAAGAAAATTAAGGAGACCCGCAAACTTATGGAGGCTGCCGCTAAAGACCTCGATTTTCTGAAAGCTGCCCAATACCGCGATGAAATTGCCCGACTAAATGATTTACTGAAGCAGTAGAAAGCGCTTCGTAGGAGGTAGCCCTTGAGTAATAAAACCTCCCCCTTGCCCCCTCCAAAGGGGGAATAGGTACTTATGACTTTTAGTGTTTAGTTATAAGGTTTAAGGTATCACAAACCTTATATAAACTTGCGTTAATAGATAAAAAAGCACCGCTTAGACAACTAAGCGGTGCTTTTTTATTAACTGAATCTTTCAATTAAGCTTTCTACTATTCCATAATTTAGCTTCTTCCCTAAACTATAAAGATGTTCTTTGATAGCTCTTCGCTCGGAAAACTTCTGCTTCTCAGTCCGTTTTAGCGCTATAAGCCACTGCTGTATTTCTTCATAATGTTGCGTCTTCCAATGCGGTTGTCGTTTCGATTCTAAAAGCGGGATACTCTCATCAAAAAGGTGCATCATCTCTACAGTCTGTGCGGCAAAATTAGTGTCGCGTTCGTATACAAAGTTCTTCGACTGATGCTCTACTGGGTCTTTCGTTAAGAAAAGTTCCTCGCTAAAAGTACTGTAAATCTCTATAACAAAATCTATTTTTCCCATCCATATAAGGGCATTGCAGAGCTTAGATACCAATATGTCGGGCGTCTGGAAATACTCGCCAAAAACGTACAATGGCTTAGCGCGTAAGTTGCGGTTTAGCGCGGCTTCAGCAACCCTGATAGCCTCTTGTTCATTGCCTTGCAGATACGCTTGCACTACCTTAGCAATAGTATAGCGCGTTTCGGGGTAATGAAAGAAACTGTCGGGGTAGTCTCGATATATCGAATCTATGTATTTATCGGCGTTTTTGACGTACTTCTCTACTGTAGTGAGGGTTTCTCCCCCCCCCGTTCGTGGCGCAAAACGCCCCGTATGCAAGGAAAGAGTTCTGACAAACGCGTAAGTGTTCTAAAGGTTCCGTAGCTAAGTACGCTTTGATAAGCTGGACATAGCTGCGCTGTGCCATTTGGTCGTAGTAAGGGAACCAAGGATAGAGCGATTGGGTGATAACGGGATAGTCTTTATAACGCTCTAAAAAAGTGTAGGCATAAGGCAGGTCTTTGATGATAAGTTCGGCATACGCCTCGTGGGTGTCGCGCAGCTTCGGGTCGAAGAAACCAGCTCCAGAGTAGGCTATGGTATCGTAGAAAGACTCGATAAGCTGGTGAACATTTACTGTAGGGGTATCGTGTTGGGCACAAAAACTTTGCCAGTCGGCAAAGCCTATGTACTGACAAATTAGGTTGAGGCTTGTAGCGCTCAGCTGTTTATCCTTATCTATTTTGCCATAAAAACGGCGTAGTGTTTGGGTAGAGAGGTGTATTTTTTCGGCTAGTAGTTCAAAATCGAACATTGAGGTAACGGTGCGCCCAAAAGTGCGATTTACTTCTGTTTGTAGTCGTATAATATGCTCTTGGTAATTCATTTTGATAGGATATTTTTCTAATTCTTATATGATGATTAGATGTTCATCTTTTGCTTATCCTTCGCTCAACCTTCGCTCATCCTATAGTGTTCTTATATCTAATGTAAAGGGAAGGGGTAAAAGAAAAAATTTCTGGGCAGCAAAAATATAATAAAAACTTTATTTGTACAAATTTGGACAAAACTTTTACACTTCAATTGGAAAATATTGGACTTTTATATTTTTTTGGGAGGGTGTAGATTTGCGGCTGGGAATTAATAAGGGGGGACAGGTGGGACAAGTGAGACGAGTGGGACAGGTGGAAATGTTAAATTTTTCATAAACAGGTAAATTTTTTGAAATTTGTATGATATATAAGTAGAAAGAATAACAAATTTAAATTCATAAAATAATATGGCAAACGAAACAGATATTAAAAAGTAAAACGGATACTCTTCACTATAGGTCTTTTCTATGGAATGGGAGATCACTCTCACCTTACGTAAAATTGCTGAAGAGGCTGACATTTCTTTATAGAGTATGATGAATTCACCGTAAAAACCTATAAGTTTGAAGAAGACGATTCTTAGAAAGTAAAAGTTTTTATTTTTTTTGAACAACTAAATAAATTAAATGACTAATGGAGGAAGAGAAAAGAGAATATCTTTACTTAGGAGAGCCTAAGGAAGAATACTATCAACAATTAGATGAAGCAGCACAAAAAGTGGCTGAAGATTTTGTAATGGGTAAAGCTGTGAGTTTAGAAGTTTTACGTACCATATCTTTTTCGCTAGATGCTTCTTATACTATTTCTTGGGAAATTTTAAACCGTAATTATAGAAAGGGATTTGACTGTAGTTTTCCCACATTTATTTCTATAGACGTAGAGTATTACATAGCTCGTATACTATATCACATAGCTAAGCTTAAGGATAAAAATTGGAAAATTGTTCTTAAAAAAGAAGTTTTAGGAATAGCTCCTGACATTAGAGTGGTAGAACTTAATGAAAAAGAAGGAGAGAAAACAATTGCTATTCTTGATATAAATGTAAAGGAGTGGGCACGAGCATTGGCTATGGGTAATTTAGATAAAGACTTATCACCTTTTGTTCCTGATCATTTATCAGGAATTCTTAGGGGGCGAATAGATCAATTTGTTTATACATTTAAGGTTAGCAAAGAAGAATTATTTGTATTATTACCTACAGCTTATATAGCGTCTGATCTTATAGTACCTAAAGCGAATAAGGTGGTTTTCTCGGAAAGTTTGGAAAAAGAAATATATCTTGTCCCTAAAGAACAGGTTCTTATTACTAATCAATTTGAAGAATTTTTAAATAAATTATTGGAAAGATAAAAATATTATTAATTTTTGAAATAATTATTTGATAAAAAATGGAAAATGCTGGAGAACATATTGTAGGACAATATTTGCAGTTAATAAAAAAATGTGATTTTGTTCAGTATAATCTACAAACTAAGACAGTACAAGGAGAAATAGATGTCGTAGGTATAAACTCGGAAAAGAGAGAGGTTTATGTATGTGAAGTAGCTACTCATTTAGAAACGGGGCTTCAATACACAAAGGATAATAGACCTAATAATGTACGAAAATTGATATCTAAGTTTATAAAAGATATTGATTATGCTCAAAAAAATTTTGGTAGTAAAGGTTATAACTGTAATTATATGCTATGGACACCTATAGTTAAAATACCTAAAAAAGATAATACAATTAATAATCAGGAGAGAGATATTCAGGAAGTCGTTGATTACTTGAAAAATCAAAAAGGAATAGAATTAAAAGTTATATATAATAAGAGTTTTTTAGATTGTATAGAGGAATTAAGAAAAATAGCTCTTGATACTACGCAAGAAATAAAATCTCCAATAATGCGTTTTCTTCAAATAGAAGAAAAAATAAAAAAACTTATTTCTTGACGAACTTATTCAACAAACAATAAATAACATAAAAACTAAGAAAAAAGTAAAAAATGAAAAATTTTATTTATTTTGCAATGTCGATAGCAGCTTCTATAACGTTAGTGGACTGCACCAAAGAAAAGTAATTGTACAGGTACAAAAAGGGAACACTATACTATTAGCTATTATAGCAATATGGAGTAGCGCTTCTTAATAATCAGAGTGATGTAATTGCTAAATAACCTATAGCAACCTTAAAACCAAAGCGCCGCTTAACAATGTGTAAGCAGTGCTTTTTTGTAAAAAAATTACTGAAAGACAAATTTTACACATTAACTAATAATTGTTTACTTTGGCTCATATTTTTAAATTGTATGAAAAAGAATATTTTAACATGAGTTCGACATAATAAAGTTACTTTTTTCTATCAAAATATGAAGTATTATTTCATTTTATTATTGTATCTTTGCCTTTTAAAGTTATAAAAACTATAATGTCAAGTAAAGAACAACGTGAAGAACTACAAAATGCTATTTGGAAGATAGCTAATGAAGTACGTGGAGCTGTAGATGGTTGGGATTTTAAACAATTTGTTTTAGGCACCCTTTTTTATCGTTTTATAAGTGAACATTTCACTAATTTCATCGAAGGTGGTGATAACAGTGTTCAGTACGCTCAATTGTCCGACAGTACTATTACCCCAGAAACAAAAGACGATGTAACCAAATCTAAAGGTTACTTCATTTACCCTAGTCAGCTTTTTGTAAATATAGCTAGAAATGCTAATACCAATCCTAATCTAAATACCGATTTAGCGGCTATCTTCTCGGATATTGAAAGCTCAGCCAATGGCTATCCTTCCGAAGGAGACATCAAAGGCCTCTTTTCCGACTTCGTACTACTTCCAACCGATTAGGCAATACGGTTGAAGAAAAAAACAAACGACTTGTTGCTGTGATTAATGGAGTCGCAGGCCTTAGTTTTGGTGATTTTGAAAATCATCAAATTGACCTATTTGGTGATGCTTATGAGTTTCTTATTTCTAAATATGCAGCCAATACAGGTAAGTCTGGAGGAGAGTTTTCCCCCTCAGAATGTGTCAAAACTCATTGTGCAGTTGGCATTGTTGGGACCAATTACAGCAAGAACCCAAAAAGTTATATATTCTTTTTAATATCTACCATATATTAGTATTTTTGCCAAAAATTGTTTATATTTGCATACTTTTTAATAAAAACTATTTTCTAATTTATAAAAACAAATACCTTATGACAAAAAAAATAATGTTTCTCTTTGGAATAGTTTTGCTTTTCTCACAGTGTAAAGTGAATAAAGTAGAAGAAATATCCCTAAAACCTTATGGTGCAGTACCTTCTGCAAGACAGATGAATTGGCAGAAGATGGAGTATTATGCTTTTATCCATTTCAATATGAATACTTTTACGGATATGGAGTGGGGCTATGGTAGTGAAAAGCCCTCTCAGTTTAACCCTACAGAAATGGATGTAGAGCAATGGGTAAAAGTGATAAAAGATGCAGGAATGAAAGGAGTTATTCTTACAGCTAAACATCACGATGGTTTCTGTCTTTGGCCTACGAAATACTCAGAACATTCTGTTAAAAATTCCCCTTGGAAGAATGGCAAAGGAGATGTAGTGGCTGAACTATCTGAGGCTTGCAAAAAATATGGAATTAAAATGGGACTTTATCTTTCTCCTTGGGACAGAAATCACGCAGACTACGGAAAACCTGAATATGTTACCTATTTCCATAACCAACTAAGAGAACTAATGACTAACTATGGGGAAATATTCGAAGTTTGGTTTGATGGAGCAAATGGAGGTGATGGATACTATGGCGGAGCTAATGAGAAAAGAGAAATTGATAGTAAAACCTATTACGAATGGGATAAAACCACTGAAATCATCAGAGAGTTACAACCCAATGCTGTTATCTTTGGAGATGGCGGACCTGATGTTCGTTGGATAGGCAATGAAAAAGGGCAAGGTAACCTAACAAATTGGAGCACAATAGATAGAAATAAAGTAATACCAGGAGACGGAAATTTCAGTTATTTGAATACAGGCGAAATGAATGCCAAAGATTGGGTACCTGCAGAAGCAGACGTTTCTATCAGACCAGGTTGGTACTACCACAAACGTGAAGACCATCAAGTACATTCAATAGAAAAGCTCGTAAATATCTACTATGAATCTGTTGGACGTAATGCAACTCTTCTACTTAATCTCCCTGTAGATACTCGCGGATTGATACACGAAAATGATATTAAACAACTAAAAAAACTTAAAGAGGTAATTGATGCAGATTTTAAAAATCCATTATTACCTGAAAAAAGTTATTGGGTTGCTAAACAAATTGTAGATTATAAGGAATATAAATTTGATAAACCTATAAAGTTTAATAGATTCCTTATTCAGGAAGATATCCAATATGGGCAACGAGTAAAAGAATTTGAGTTGGAAGCCTTAATCAATGATAAATGGCAAAAAATAAAAGAAGGAACAACTATTGGTTACAAAAGGATTCTACGTTTTTCTCCTATAAAAGCCTCTGCAATTCGTTTACATATTAAAGATGCGTTGGCTAATGCAGTAATAAAAAATATGGAAATATACAATGCCCCACCGCTTATTGTATCTCCAAAAGTGGAAAGGAAAAAAACAGGTATAGTGAAACTTAGCTTACCAGATCCATTAGCTCATATCTATTATACATTAGATGGAACACAGCCTACGAAAAATAGTACATTATATGAAAGACCTTTCTTGGTTAGCTCTCCAAAAACATTACGTTATGTGGCTTACTATCCTGATATAGATACATTTAGTGATGAAGGATTAGAATATATCGATGTACCTAAAAAAGATTGGAAAGTTATAGAAGTGAGCAGTGGAGATTTACAAACTGCAGCCAATATTGTCGATGAAGATAGCAATACTTGGTTCTATACTGAAAAATCAGATAAAAAACCTTATATAATAATTGATTTTGGTAAAGAATATGCTTTAAAAGGTGTAAAATATATGCCAGCACAAGATAGATGGGCATTTGGACATATAATTCATTATAAAATGGAAGTTAGCCAAGACGGAAAATCTTGGAAAACTGTACAACAAGGAACTTTTGATAATATAAAGAATAACCCTACATTACGAGAAGTATTTTTCAATAAGGTAGAAGCTAAATACTTAAAATTTTCAGCAAAATCGACTACTGATGAGCAAAATAGAGCTTCTTTTGGAGAAATAAGTATTATAACAAATGAATAAGTATTATTTTTTATAATATACCAAAAGCAAAACGAGGCATAATTAATATATTACGCCTCGTTTTCTATATATAAATATTAAAAAGCTACAATAATAAATCTTTTTTCTATACAGAATGTAAAATAAGTCTATATTTTTTTAATAATATGTATATTTTATCTCTGTAAAACGTTTCAATTCGTTATTCTCGTATGTACTTTCTTTGGTTATATTGCCTTTTGTATTATATTCATAAAATATACGCTGATATTCTTTCCCTTCTTTGTACATTGTATGTTGCATCATTTTATTTTGTGGTGTATAGGTATAAAAATGCTTATCTCCTTCCCTATTTTGAGTATCGAACATCGTTATTTTGGTAATATTTTCACGATTATCATAAACATACTGAGTAGAATACAATATCTTCCCGTCATTATTGATATAAGTGTGTATTTGTTCTCTTCCTTTATAATCATAAATTATTTTTTTTATTGAAAGACTATCTTTTTCCTTAGAAAAATAGGCTTCCTTTAATAATTTATCTTCATAAGTATAAGATTCTTTATTTTTTGTAATCCATAATAATAAATAATATTTAGAAATACGTTTTTCTATTTGATTTCCGTTATCATCATAGTCATAACTGAGTTTAAAAACAGGCTCCCAAGACTTTTCTTTAAAAAGATATTCTATTTCTGAAGTTTTTTGCCCATTTTTATCATATTCAGAAATATATTTCTTAGCCGTAATAGCGGTATCTTGGTAATTATAAGAATATCTTTCCGTTTCATACCCTAAACTATCATATATAATATAGTCAAATATTCGTTCTATCTTCTTATTTTTTTTATCAATAAAAATATGATTCTCTGAAATTCTCCTGAAATTGGCATCATAATCATAAAAACTATGTTCTTCTTTACTATCATCTCTGAAGAATTCTTCCAATTCAAATCCATATTTATTAAATACGATAGAAACCTCAGAAGTTTCTGTTTTGACCCATTTATTAGTAACAGAATCCTTTATGTATGAGTAATTTATGAAATTCTGAGTCTTAATAGCTCCTTCGAGCTTTGTCTTTTTCAAATCCGTTTTAGGAGCTTTTGCTAATGGTTTAGGATTATCTTTACATGCTACATATAAAAAGGGCAAAATACTATATAAAAATATTTTTAGTAAAAAAGAATAATATTTTATCATTATAACTAAATTGAAATCTGGGACAAAAATAAAAAAAATCTGCCATAACGACAGATTTTCTTTTATTTTTTTTGATAAATTTATGTTATCTAAGAATTTCATTAAAAGTAGCACTTGGACGCATCATTTTATTAACCAATTCTTCATTAGGATGATAGTATCCTTGTACATTCATTTTTTCACCTTGACAAGAAGTAAGTTCAGCATATATTTTTTGTTGATTTTCTTTCAATGAATTGGCTATTGGCAAAAATTCTGTTGCTAAACTTTCTTGTTTTTGCTGATTTGCCAATGCTTCAGCCCAATGTAGAGCTAAGAAAAAATGACTGCCTCTATTATCTATTTCTCCCACTTTACGAGAAGGCGACTGATTGAGTTCCAATATTTTCTCTATGGCTTGGTTGAGCGTTTCTGCTAAAATAAAAGCTTTTTCATTCTGGAAAGTATGCCCTAAATGTTCCAATGAAGCCCCCAGCGCCATAAACTCTCCTAAGGAATCCCAACGGAGATGATTTTCTTCTAACAATTGTTCTACGTGTTTTGGCGCAGAACCTCCCGCTCCTGTCTCAAATAGTCCTCCTCCATTCATCAAAGGCACGATAGATAACATTTTTGCACTAGTACCTATTTCTAATATAGGAAAAAGGTCGGTAAGATAATCACGAAGTACGTTACCTGTTACTGATATGGTATCTTTGCCTTGTTTTATTCTTTCAAGGGATAATAGACAGGCTTTTTCAGGAGAAAGTATTTGTATATCAATACCTTGCAAATCATAGTTTGTTAGATATTTATTTACTTTTTTAATTAGTTCGATATCGTGTGCGCGAGTATCATCCAACCAAAAAACGGCTGGGGTTTGTGTTATTTTTGCTCTATTGATAGCCAATTTAACCCAATCTTGTACAGGAGCGTCTTTAGTTTGACACATACGCCAAATATCTCCTTTCTGTACGTGATGAGTAAATATTTCCAGATTATCTTCATTTGAAAATACTTTTACTTGTCCATCTTCTTTTATTTCAAATGTTTTATCGTGAGAGCCATATTCTTCTGCCTGTTGTGCCATTAAGCCAACGTTAGGAACAGACCCCATTGTTCTAGGGTCAAAAGCTCCATTCTTTTTGCAAAAATTAACTACTGCATCATAAACACCTGCATAGCTACTATCTGGAATAATTATTTTAGTATCTTGTTGCTTACCTTCTGCATTCCACATTCTACCTGAAGTACGTAACATAGCAGGAATAGAAGCATCAATAATAACATCATTAGGAACATTCAAATTCGTAATACCTTTATCTGAATTTACCATTGCAATAGGTTGCTGTTCTATACATTGTTGTATATCTTTAAGAATATTTTCTTTTTCTTGAGATGGTAAATCATTTATTTTCAACAAAATATCTCCCAATCCATTATTAGGATTTACTCCCAATTGAGCAAAAGTATTTTCATATTTACTAAATACAGGAGCAAAGTAAGTTTGTACAGCATATCCAAAGATAATAGGGTCTGATACCTTCATCATTGTAGCTTTCAGATGAATAGAGAATAAAATATTCTTAGCTTGAGCATCTTTAATTTGTTCTGCTAAAAAAGCCTTCAAGGCTTTATGGCTCATTAAAGTAGCATCAATTATTTCTCCTTCAAGAAGTTTTAAATTTTCTTTAAGAGGTATTATTTTTCCATCTTTAGTATGCAATTCTATACGAATAGTCTGCGCCTTTGGAGAGGTGTAAGATTTTTCATTATGTTTAAAATCTCCACTTTGCATCGTAGCTACTTCAGTTTTTGATGTTGGTAACCACTCTCCCATAGAATGAGGAAATTTCCTAGCATAATTCTTTACTGCCAACGAAGCTCGTCTATCAGAGTTTCCTTCTCTCAATACCGGATTAACAGCACTCCCTTTTATCTTATCGTAAGTTTGTTTAATTTTCTTTTCTTCTTCATTTTCAGGATTTTCAGGATAATCTGGCACAGGAAAACCTTGTTGTTGAAGTTCTTTTATTGCTCCTAAAAGTTGAGGCATAGAAGCACTTATATTTGGTAGTTTTATAATGTTAGCTTCTGGCTGAAGAGTTAAATTTCCTAGAAAACCTAACTCGTCATTAACTCGTTGATTTTGTAGGAGATATTCTGAGAAATTAGCTAATATTCTTCCCGATAGAGAGATATCTTTCAAAACAAAATCAATACCTGAAGATTTTGTAAATCTCTGAATAACAGGAAATAATGAATGCGTAGCATAAAAAGGCGCTTCATCTGTAAGTGTGTAATAGATAGTTTGTTGAGTACTCATTATATATAATTTTAATTTTGAATACAAAAATACAATTTTTTTTCATTTTTATAAGAATAATTTAGATATTTTTTAATTCTACAAGTTACTGATTATCAATAAAGAT
>CALFOY010000237.1 GCA_937919265.1 uncultured Capnocytophaga sp.
TTTCTGTATTATAACTATGAAGACATATACGTAAGCGTTCCTCTCCTTTAGGAACAGTAGGAGACAAAATAGGCTTTATACCAAATCCTACTTCTTGAAGTTTAGTTGCAATTCCTTTAACTCGCTCATTACCAGAGACAATCATTGCTTGTATTGCAGAGTCAGAATCTATAAATTGATTTTCTAATTTATATTTTCTTAATTTTTCTCTAAAAAAATGAATATTATGATGCAATTTTTCTCGACTTTTTGTTTTATCTAAATATTCATAACTTGCTAAAATACAAGCTATACTATGTAATGGTAAAGCTGTCGTATAAATAAATGAACGAGCAAAATTTGTTAAATATTTTATCACATTTTCATTTGCTAAAACAGCAGCTCCATGTCCCCCTAAGCCTTTTCCAAAAGTAACCAACCGAATAAAAATATCATCTTTATATTTCTGAGTAAGCCCCTCTCCCCTATTTCCAAAAACACCCAAAGCGTGAGCTTCATCAACCACTAAAAAAGCATTATACTTTTTTGTTAAATTAACCAATTTTTCCATATTAGGTTTATCTCCATCCATTGAAAAAACACTTTCTGTGGTTACATAAACTGTATGAGAACTAGTGTATTTTTTCAGTTTTTCTTCCAAATCATCTAAGTCATTATGTTTAAATTTAAATGTTTGAGCTACAGATAATTGCAAACCATCTCGAATAGAAGCGTGAATATATTGGTCATATAGAACGATATCATTTTTTTGAGGTATAGAAGAAAAAATACCCAAATTAGCATCATACCCAGAATTAAAAATAAGAGCTTTGGGTGCTTGATGAAAAATAGCTATCTTTCTCTCAGCTTCCGTATAAAGAGGGTAATTCCCAGATAAAAGCCTAGAGCCAGTAGAACCATTCCGAATGGGTAATTTTTGAAAAATGAGATTTGTAACCTCTTGTATTTCATTGTTTTGAGAAAATCCTAAATAATCATTTGAAAAAAAATCTATAGAATAATTATATTCTAAAATTTCCCTTAAAGCATTTTCTTTTATTCTTTTTTCTAATTTTGTAAGGATACTATCAGGCGTTTTCATTTTTAATTTTTTTTATAAAATAAGTGATAAACCAAGCCAAGAACGATAAAGGTAACCAAGCAAGATTATATTTTGACAATGGTAAATACAAATCCCCTATATTTACTCCTATTTCTGTTAACATATCTGGTAATGAACTTAGTAAAGCTACTAAAGATACAACTCTGAATATCAATTTATTAGTAAATTTATTTGGTGATAAATTTAAAAAAATTAACATTATTACCATAGGATAAAATAGAATCAAAATAGGATATGCTATTTTAATAATAAAATCTACTCCCATTTGTCCTAAAATACAACTTAAAACACATATTATCAGAATAATATATCTATACATTCTTTCTTCTCCTTTAAATATTTGCCGAAGAAAATCTGCTCCTCCCATAGTTATTCCTATTGCAGTTGTAAAACAAGAAATACTAACAGCTATTCCTAAAAATGTATTTCCGTAACCTCCTAATAATCTTTTTGTTACTCCTAAAAGAACTTCCGTACGAGTGCTTGTTTCTCCAAATTCACCACTAAACAAAGCTCCTGAATAAATAAAACCTGTATAAATCACAAAAAGCATCAAACCACTTAATATTCCTGAGAATATAGTTATTCTTTTTATTTGACTGAAATCCAGAGACTTATCAGAACTTAATAGAAACGTAACTACACCACTGATAATAATCGCCGACATTGCATCAAAAGTTTGATAACCTTCAAGAAGACCTTTTGCAAAAGGATTTTCAAGACTATGTTCTAAAGTCACTTGATTTGGATTGAAAATAGCTAAACCTATCATTAACATAATGATAATGAGCATTATAGGTGTTAAATATTTACCTAAAATATTTAACACTGTATTTCGATTATAACATAAGTAAAAAACAAATGAAAAATATAAAATATTGAAAATCAACGAAATATAAAAATTTCCCGTTATTTCAAACTTTTCTAATAAAGGTAAAACACCTATTTCATAAGTTACTGACGCTGTGCGGGGTACAGGAAAAACAATACATATAGAATATATCAATATGCCTATAAAAAGAGCTATTTTCGGATGTACTTTTTTACCGAAATCTACTACGGTTCCTTGTAACTTTGCTTGAACAAAAACACCTAATAAAGGAATACAAACTGCTGAAATACAGAAAGCTAAAGATACTATAAACCAAGAATCTTTGGCTATTGCTCCCAAATATGGAGGCAAAATAAAATTTCCAGCTCCAAAAAATATAGAAAACATAGCAAAAGCCGTTATCCATACTT
>CALFOY010000238.1 GCA_937919265.1 uncultured Capnocytophaga sp.
GTGGGCTCGGAGATGTGTATAAGAGACAGATTTTAAAACCACTTTTCATTTATTTAGAGATTTTTATATTTTTTTTAATTTTATTTATATTAAAAAATATCATTATTATCGACTATTAGAAAAAATCTTTTGGACAACAAAGATAATATTTCGTTACTTTTGTTGAAAGAGCTTCCAAATTCATTTGGTCTGACGCTTCAGCGACATCTACTATCCGTCTATTTTTTGTATAAATCAATATATTTTGATAATCTTTATTGTAAGCTATATTAGATATTTCACCTGTAAAAACAAAATAATCTATAAGTTTTTCTTCTAACTTATACTCTTCTTTAACTTTTTGCCTTAACACAGAAATTGTTTCTTTATCTATAGGATTTTTATAAATTTTTAATCTAAACAATTCTCTATTTAATATCGCTTTACTTAAACGAGATAAAACAAAATCTTTATTATTTTGCCATTCTTTTAATGCTGAAATAATATCAGAATCATCTAACTGAGAGAAGATTTCTAGAGCTTTATCATCAAATTCTTTAATAGAAATACGATTCTTTACAAAAAAAGCTAAAGCAGAAGACATAGGTAACTGCTCCCCTCTTTCTATTAGCTCTTTTGCTCGTTTTAATATTCTGATAAGTAAAAACTCTGCACCAATACTTGTCTTATGCAAATAAACCTGCCAATACATTAAGCGTCTTGCAACTAAAAATTCTTCTACAGAATAAATACCTTTTTCATCAACAATGAGTTTATCATCTTTTACATTTAACATTTCTATAATTCGTTCAGAATTTATATTACCTTCTGAGGCTCCTGTATAGAAACTATCTCTTTTTAGATAATCCAATCTATCCATATCTAACTGACTGGATATTAGCTGATTCATAAATTTTCTATGGTATTCCTTTTTAAATATTTTTATTGCAATATTTAGCTTTCCTTCAAAGATTTGATTAAGTTTTTCTATAAATAATAGAGATATTTCCTCGTGAGAAATATTTTCTACTATACTATGTTCCATTGCGTGAGAGAAAGGTCCGTGTCCTATATCGTGCAATAGAATACTTATATATAACCCTTCTTCTTCTTCCTTTGTTATTTGTATTCCTTTATTACGCAAAGACAGAACAGCTTTTTGCATTAGGTGAACGCAACCCAATGCGTGATGAAAACGTGTATGTCTTGCTCCTGGATACACTAAAAACGACAATCCCATTTGAGATATTCTCCATAATCTCTGAAAATAAGGATGTTCTATCAATTCAAATATAAATTCTGTTGGGATATTTATAAAACCATAGATAGGATCATTTATTATTTTTAATTTATTTTGACTTTTCATTAATTTTTCTACTATTTTTTTCTCAAATTTTCACTTATTAATTTACTTCTTTTATTATTTTATACTTGAAAATTATTTTCTTATCTGCGAAAAGAAATTTTGTAATAATAAGGAACATTCATTTTCTAATACTCCTGAAATTATTTCTGTTTTAGGATGTAATTTTCCTCCAAAATTTTGGAATCCTCTTTGTTTATCGTGAGCTCCAAAAACTACTTTTCCTATTTGGCTCCAATATAAAGCTCCTGCGCACATAGCACAAGGTTCTAAAGTAATATACATTGTACATTCTTTTAGATACTTCCCTCCTAAATAACTAGAAGCAGATGTAATAGCCTGTATCTCTGCGTGTGCTGTTACATCTTTTAACTGTTCCGTTAGGTTATGCGCCTTTGCTATTATCATATTATTAGTTACAACTATAGCACCAATAGGTATTTCTCCTTTATCAAAGGCTTTTTCTGCTTCTTTTATAGCAATTTTCATAAAGTAAGTATCATCAAACATAAAATATTAATTATTTTTATATTAATAATTCTATTTTGAACTACGAACAAACTTTCCAAATATTTCCAATAACTGAGGTCTATCTTCAAAAGTTAATTTTGCTATTTGGTAAAAATCTTTTACCCATTTATCTAGAGAATCGAATGCTTTATTTTTATCTTTTGTTGATTGTTGGCTTTCCCCTTTATACTTCAAATAGTCTTCATAAGCAGTTTTTACCTGGTTAATTTTAATCAATTGTTCTTCAATCTCTTCAGGAAATACTTTCACCTGTTTCAATTTATTTTTTAACTCTTCACTATGAGATAAAGTACCATAAAATACCTTAATATCTTCTGTATATTCTGATTTTGTTCTAACAGAAGCTCCATTTATTCTAAGATTTCTTAGAATATTTTCATCATTTTTGAAAATAATCTTAGCTCTCTTCCTATGAGAGCTATACATTTGCGTTACTTCTGTATATATTTTCTGATAATTTACAGAAGATGTAGTTTCTTCCTGTTTCTTTTGTATATTAATAGAATACAACTCATTTGCTTTGTCTAACAAAGCCTTTCCGTTAGACATTTTTTCAATTCCGTAGCCATATTCAGCTAATTCTTTAGCTAAATCTTCATTTTTCTTGAAATTTTCAAATATTACACTATAACTTTGTAACATTTCAAAATTTGAAAGATATTTCTTTGCCATACTCTTAAATTTTTATTTTATTATTTTTTTTTTTGAGATGGAGTCTCGCACTGTCGCCCGGGCTGGAGTGCCTGTCTCTTATACA
>CALFOY010000239.1 GCA_937919265.1 uncultured Capnocytophaga sp.
ATACGATATTTGCAAAAAAAAGAAAATAATGAAAAAAATAATTTTTGCATTTTTTTTGAGTTTCGGGATTTCCTTTGCTCAAAATGGGAATATTTTGGTTCCGCAAGCCTCTTCTAACTCTTCTTTTGATAATTGGACTTTTGGAGGAAACATAGGCGCTACCTTCGGAAATTATAGTTTAGGCGTTTTTATAACACCTCGTATAGGCTACAAACTTACTAATGATTTGGAGCTTTCTGCCAATGTAAATTATACTTTACAAAATACGGAGTACTACCAAAATAACCTTATTGGTTTCGGTCCAGAAATCAATTATTACTTCAATAGGGCATTTTATACCAACGCTTCTTTCCATCACTACATCGTTTCTCAGAAAGAGAAACTTACAAAGCAAACAGCTAATTTTCAAGAAAATGCGTTGTACATTGGTGCAGGTTATATGCAACACTTAGGAGGGAATACTTATATGCAAATAGGAGGCTCTTATAATGTTCTTTACAACAAAAATAAAAGTATTTTCTCCTCTGGTTTTATACCGAATATTGGAATAATCATAGGTTTATAAAATCCTTATTTTCAGAATATTATATTTTTAAACCCTTCTTCTAATCGATGGGTAGGAAAGCCTACAACATTGTTATAAGAACCTTCTATTCGTTCAATACCAATGGCTCCTATCCATTCTTGTATTCCATAACTGCCTGCTTTGTCAAAAGGCTGATAATGAGTTAAATAATAATCTATTTCATTCTCAGATAAAGTTTTAAAGAAGACATTTGTTATCTCATAAAGGCTATACTGTTTTTGCAAAGAAGTAAAGCAAACAGCCGTTATTACTTGGTGCTTTTTACCTGAAAATGCTTTAAGCATCTTGAAGCCTTCCTCATAATTCTTAGGCTTACCAATGGCTTTATTTTCAAACCAAATAAGTGTATCTGAAGTTATCAGTATTTCATTTACTTTAAGCTCTTCTAAAAAAGCATTTGCTTTCTTTTTAGCTATAAACAAAGGTATATGATAGCCTTCTAAATCAACAGGATAATTTTCCTCTACTTCTTTTGTACGAACTAAAAAAGGAATTTGAAGTTCCTTAAAAAATTGATGTCTTCGAGGAGATTGTGTTGCTAAAATAATTTTATAATTAGACAATAATTCTTGTAACATTTTTATAAATTATTATAAAAAAGAAAAGCTACCTTTTAGGTAACTTCTCTTTATAAAAGTTTAAATTTAATTTATTCAGCTAAAATAACAATTTTATTATTATTTTGTTCAACCGTGCCTCCTGTAATATGTAAAATATTTTCTCCAGCTATTTGTTCAAATTTATTTTTTTCAAATATTTCAGCTTCAGTTTCTTTGAATTTTATAACTCCTTTTTCCAAAAGAGAAACAATAGGTGCGTGACTTTCTAATATCTGAAAAGCGCCTTTTACACCCGGCAAAGTAACAGATTTTACTTTCCCTCTGAACAAAATAGCCTCAGGAGTTACTATCTCTAAATACATAATAGTATAATTTTTAGGTTATTGTACTTCAGCAAGCATTTTCTCTCCAGCTTCAATTACTTCTTCAATGGTTCCTTTAAGGTTGAAAGCTGCTTCTGGCAAGTGATCTAGCTCTCCATCAAGAATCATATTAAAGCCTCGAATAGTATCCTTAATATCTACAAACACCCCTGGAATACCTGTAAATTGCTCTGCTACGTGGAAAGGCTGAGAAAGGAAGCGTTGTACTCTACGTGCACGTGCTACAGCGAGCTTATCCTCTTCAGAAAGTTCTTCCATACCTAGAATAGCAATAATATCTTGCAGTTCTTTATAGTGTTGTAGCAATTTTTTAACTCTTTGAGCACATTCATAGTGTTCTTTTCCTAGAATTTCAGGAGTAAGAATACGAGAAGTAGAATCCAGAGGGTCAACAGCTGGATAAATACCCAACTCGGCTATCTTACGAGAAAGTACTGTAGTTGCATCAAGGTGAGCAAAAGTAGTAGCTGGTGCAGGGTCAGTAAGGTCGTCGGCAGGTACGTATACCGCTTGTACAGATGTAATAGAACCTTTTTTAGTAGAAGTAATTCGCTCTTGCATAGCCCCCATCTCAGTAGCCAAAGTTGGTTGATATCCTACTGCAGAAGGCATACGCCCTAAAAGAGCTGATACCTCAGAACCTGCTTGAGTAAAACGGAAGATATTATCCACGAAGAAAAGTACATCTTTTCCTTCACCATCTCCTGCTCCATCACGGAAATATTCTGCTACAGTAAGCCCAGAAAGAGCTACACGAGCACGAGCTCCAGGAGGTTCATTCATCTGACCAAATACGAATGTAGCCTTAGAGTCTTTCAGTGCATTTTTATCCACCTTACTCAAATCCCAGCCTCCTTCTTCCATTGAATGCATAAACTCATCTCCATACTTAATAATACCAGACTCAAGCATCTCACGTAATAGGTCATTACCCTCACGAGTACGCTCTCCTACTCCTGCAAATACAGAGAGACCTCCGTGTCCTTTTGCGATATTATTAATAAGCTCTTGAATAAGTACTGTTTTTCCTACCCCAGCACCTCCAAAGAGACCAATTTTTCCTCCTTTTGCATAAGGCTCAATGAGGTCAATTACTTTAATTCCTGTAAAAAGTACTTCCGTTACAGTAGATAAATCTTCAAACTTAGGAGCTTTACGGTGAATAGGAAGTCCATTTTCTCCATCTTTAGGTAGATTTCCTAACCCATCTATCCCATCTCCTATTACATTAAAAAGACGTCCAAAAACATCTTTACCAATAGGCATTTGAATAGGACGACCAGTAGCAATAACTTCCATTCCTCGGCTAAGTCCTTCGGTTGCGTCCATTGAAATAGCACGAACGGTATCTTCTCCAATATGAGATTGTACTTCCAAAATTAGGGTACTTCCATCTTTGGTTTTTACCTCTAACGAATCATAAATTTTAGGCATTTCCTTTTCTGAAGGAAACATTACATCTACCACAGGGCCAATTACCTGTGCTATTTTACCTTTGTATTGAGCCATATTTTTTTTGTCGTTTATAATAAAATATACTTGTAGTTGGCGCAAAGATAGAAATTTTATTTGATACTACAAAAAATATTTTTAAAATGTTTTTTCCGTTTCTTTATCAATTTAAAAAACTAAAATTCAACTTATTAATAAATAAAAAAACTACTAAAACGAATAAAAACAATATTTTCAAATATCCCTTATTAAATAACTAATAAAT
>CALFOY010000240.1 GCA_937919265.1 uncultured Capnocytophaga sp.
GAAAATAATATTTTTTAAATATAAGAACATCTTTTTATTATAAATTAATATATTTTTGTATATTTGCCTCTCTTTAAAAGAAAAAAATACATATAAATATTTTATAATTATATGAATAACAATATTTTAGAACAAATACAAAACCTTAGGAAAGAACTCAATGAACATAATTATAACTATTATGTTTTGGACAATCCTACCATTTCAGACTATGAATTTGACCAAAAACTAAAAGAACTTCAACTTCTTGAAAATCAACACCCAGAATATTATGATGCCAATTCACCTAGTATTCGTGTAGGAGGAGAAATAACTAAAAATTTCCCTACAATTACACACGAATTTCGTATGTATTCTCTTGATAATTCATACTCCAAAGAAGAATTAGAAGAATGGGAAAAACGGATATTAAAAAATTTAGGTGAAAATAATGTTTCTTTTGTATGTGAATTAAAGTACGATGGAGCTTCGATTGATTTAACTTATGAGAAAGGCATTCTCGTTCAAGCACTTACAAGAGGAGATGGCATACAAGGAGACAATATTACTACAAATGTAAAAACAATTAAAAGTATTCCGCTTGTACTCAAAGGAAATGATTTTCCTGAACGTTTTCATATACGTGGAGAAATTATAATCTTAAAAGAAGGCTTTGAGAAAATGAATGCGGAACGTATAGCTGAAGGTGAAGACCCATTTATGAATCCTAGAAATACCGCTAGTGGTAGCCTTAAATTGCAAGATAGTAGCGAAGTGGCTAAGCGCCCATTAGATTGTTTATTATACTATTTAGTAGGAGATTCTTTGCCTATAAGTACTCAGTTTGAAGGATTAGAAAAAGCAAGAGAATGGGGCTTTAAAGTACCTTCACAATCTCAAGTTTGTCATAACACTCAAGAGGTTATGGATTTTATAAATTATTGGGATAAACACAGGCACGAACTCCCGTATGAAACCGATGGTGTAGTTATAAAAGTTAATAACCTACAACAACAACAAGAATTAGGATATACAGCAAAATCCCCACGTTGGGCTATTGCATATAAGTTTAAAGCTGAACAAGTTACTACTAAACTCAGTAGCATATCTTACCAAGTGGGGCGTACAGGAGCTATTACCCCTGTGGCAAACCTAGAACCCGTTTTGCTGGCAGGAACTGTTGTTCGTAGAGCTTCTCTACATAATGCAGATCAAATAGCAAAACTTGATTTACATATAGGAGATAGTGTTTTTGTAGAAAAAGGAGGCGAAATAATTCCTAAAATAGTTGGTGTCAATATTGATGAAAGGCTTGAAAATTCCGCTCCTATATCATATATTACACATTGTCCTGAATGTGAAACTAAACTTATCCGAAATGAAGGTGAAGCACAACACTATTGCCCTAATAGTTATGGTTGTCCTCCACAGATTACGGGTAAAATACAGCACTTTATTTCCAGAAAAGCAATGGATATAGAAGGTATAGGGCAGGAAACAGTTGAATTAATGTTTCGTTCTGGGCTTATAAAAAACTATGCCGACCTTTATGAACTTCAACTAAATGAAATCAGTAAATTGGAGCGTATGGGTGAACGAAGTGCCGAGAATATTATTATAGGTGTGAATAAATCCAAGCAAGTACCTTTTGAACGTGTTTTATTTGCCTTAGGCATTCGTTTTGTAGGCGAAACTGTTGCTAAAAAGCTCGCACGAACATTTCTTTCTATAGATAACTTACAGAAAGCGACTTTTGAAGAACTTCTACAAATAGATGAAATTGGGGAACGCATCGCGCAAAGTGTGATAGAATTTTTTGCTGATGAACAAAATCAAAAAATCATAGAAAGACTCAAAAGCTATGGTTTACAAACTCAGATTATTCGTAATGAAAATGAACATTCTGATAAGCTAAAAGGCATAACCTTTGTCGTTTCAGGAGTTTTTGAGAAATTCTCTCGGGAACAACTAAAAAATATGATGGAAAATAATGGTGCTAAAGTGGCTTCTTCCATTTCTTCTAAAACAAATTACATTGTTGCAGGCGAAAATATGGGACCAAGCAAATTAGAGAAAGCTCAAAAACTGAATATTCCAATCATTTCAGAACTTGATTTTGAAAAAATGTTAGAAAATTAATATGAACCCAAAGAAAATATTTATCTTTATCGTTAGTATTTTTGCTACTTTGTTATTACTTACTTTCATTAGTAGAGAATACACAAATGAGCAATCAGCAGTAGTTTCTGGGGTAAAGGTGGGCGCATTAGAAATTAAATATCCTACCTTTAAAGAAATCATCAAACCAAAAAAGAAAATAACTAATGACAAAGCGGTAGCCGTAATTCAAGGAACTTCTATCCCTACCCAGAAGGAAGAAAATGCAGATTCTGTAAGCGGAAACAGACCTAAGTTACTCGTTTTACCTAAAAAAGAACGAGCGCTGAAAGATTCTTTACGTCTTTACCTGCTTTCTGAAAAACCGAAACTAATTAGTAACATTGAGGGAAAGATATATTATCCTGCGCCAGCAGAAGATTTCGTTCAGAAACTGCACAATAAACTAAGCCAAAAGAAATGTAAGATTCTTCACTTTGGAGATTCAAAAATTGAAGGAGATAGAATAACTGGATACCTCCGCAATTGGCTACAAGTTATCTATGGCGGAACAGGTCCAGGTTATTTCTCTATAAAAATGCCCTATAACCAACAAAGTATAAGGGAAGAAACCTCTGGCGATTGGTATCGTTATGCTCTCTTTAATTCCGAGCAGCGAAGAAAAAAAGAACTTCTGAAAACTAATCAATATGGGTTGTATGCCAATGTATCACGTTTTACCCCTATAGAATCGAAAGATACGACCACAATCAAGAGTGCTTCATTTACCATAAAGCCTTCTTATGCCTATTACAACAGGTTAGCACAATATTCTATTATGAATATTTATTACGGAAATTGTACATCGCCTACAACTATTACCGTTTATGAAAATGATACCCAAATACGAAAAGAATCACTTAAAGCCGACGGAAAATATCATAATTACCAAGTTAGCTTTACTAATACTCCCCAAAAAATAAAGGTTGAATTATCCTCTAGAATTAGTCCTGACTTTTATGGCGTGAGTTTAGAAAGTGAAAAAGGTATCCGAATGGATAATATTCCCACTCGTGGAGACTCTGGTTTTCACTTCACTAAGCTACAAAGTACTTTCGATATGATGAGTAATGATGTAAAGCCTGACATTTTCATATTTCAGTATGGTGGAAACTTGGTGCCTTCGCTAACGAAAGATAAAATAAGTGCTAGTGTAAAGCGAATTATAACAAATATCAAATGGGTGAAACGTAGAAACCCCGATGCGCTATTCATTTGGATAGGTCCTAGTGATATGTTACAGCGAGATACGCAAACTTCTTACGATATCATACCCGATTTAATTGAAGAAATGAAGAAACAATCCCTAGAAAATGGTATCGCATTCTGGAGTATGTACGAGGCTATGGGAGGTAAAAACTCTATGAAAATATGGTATGATAACAAATTAGGATCTGGAGACTTTACTCACTTCACAGAATCTGGAACAGAACGAATTTCAGAATTACTTTTTGAGTCTCTTTTGAAAGATTTATTAACTGTTCAGTCTCCTGAAATGTACAAATAATCCATAATAAAAGTTACCAAAACAATTTTAGTTATATTATTAAACGAAATACGATTTGCATAAGTTTGTGAATCGTATTTTTTTATTGAATAATAAGTGCTTTTATTTTATTTATTATCATTTTTTAAAAATATAATTATTATTTATTCATATATATTCTATTTTTTGATATATATATA
>CALFOY010000241.1 GCA_937919265.1 uncultured Capnocytophaga sp.
CGTCAGATGTGTATAAGAGACAGAAGTGATTTTGTTTTTTTGATAATAAATAACTTTTTTTTAAGATAAAAATGTCATAAAAAAAGTGTGATAATATAAATGATATTTGTATTTTTGCAAGCTAATTACAAAAAATGATTTCTTTATTCCAAAAATATAATGTAGCAGGTCCAAGATATACAAGTTATCCGACGGTTCCATATTGGGAAAATGACACTTTTTCTTATGAAAAATGGATAGCTTCTGTGCAAAAATCTTTTTCTGAAAGTAATCTTTCAGAAGGGATAAGTGTTTATATTCACTTGCCTTTTTGTGAGAGTTTATGTACTTTCTGTGGATGTCATAAACACATTACAAAACGACATGAAATGGAAACACCTTATATAGATAATGTGTTGAAAGAGTGGAATTTGTATATGGATTTGTTGCCAGAAAAGCCTTTTATTAAAGAGATTCATTTAGGAGGAGGAACACCTACTTTTTTTAGTCCTGAGAATTTGAATTATTTATTAGAAAAAATTTTTGAAAGAGCTCTGAAAGCTCCAAATTTTGAATTCAGTTTTGAAGGACACCCCAATAATACAACCTATGAGCATCTTAAAACACTTGCAGATAATGGTTTTTCTCGAGTAAGTTATGGAGTTCAAGATTATTCGCCCAAAGTGCAAAAAGCCATTCATCGTATACAACCTTTTGAAAATGTAGAAAAGGTTACTAATTGGGCAAGAGAAATTGGTTATGAATCTGTTAGTCACGATATTATTTTCGGATTACCTTTCCAAACAGAAGAAGATGTTTTGTATAGTATAGAGAAAACGAATTTTTTACGTCCAGATAGAATTTCTTTCTATAGTTATGCTCACGTGCCTTGGGTTAAAGGTACTGGACAACGAGGGTTTGATGAAAATGACCTTCCTACAGCTGACCAAAAACGACATTTATATGAAATAGGGAAGAAGCAACTTTTAGCAAATGGTTATATAGAAATAGGTATGGACCATTTTGCTCTTCCTTCAGATAAAATGTATAAAGCATTTGAAGCTAAGAAGTTACATAGAAATTTTATGGGTTATACAGCATCAAAAACTCAATTGATGATAAGTATAGGCATATCTGCTATTAGTGATAGTTGGTATGGCTTTGCTCAAAATGTGAAAACAATTAAAGAATATGAGTTGATTTTAGCTGAAAATAAAATTCCTGTTTATCGAGGGCATATATTGAATGATGAAGATTTAGTTATTCGTAGACATATATTGAATTTGATGTGTCATTTCTATACTTCTTGGGAAAAACAAGATTTACAATTTCCTGAAATAGAAGATATTAAACAGAAATTATCAGAATTAGAAAAAGATGAATTAATTAAAATTAATAATTTTTCTATTGAAGTAACAGATAAAGGAAAGCCGTTTATTCGTAATATTTGTATGGCTTTTGATTTACGATTGCAACGAAATATGCCTACTACGAAGATTTTTAGTATGACAATATAGTTAATTTTTTAACTTTTGTAAAAAAATGAAATATAGTTAAAAAAATGAAAGAAAAATTAAAAGCAGTTCAAGAATTTCATAATGCTTTTGGATTAAATGTACAACCCTATCCTAAGGGAAATTTACATAAAGAAATAATAAATCTTAGGTTTAATTTGATGAAAGAAGAAAATGAAGAATATTTGGAAGCTGCACAAAAAGGAGATTTAACAGAAATAGCAGATTCTTTAGGAGATATGCTTTATGTGCTTTGTGGAACAATTCTTGAACACGGCTTACAATACAAAATTGAAGAAATATTTGAAGAAATTCATGGAAGTAATATGAGTAAACTTGGAGAAGATGGGAAGCCTATTTATCGAGAAGATGGAAAAGTGATGAAAGGTGCTCAATATTTCAAACCCAATATTTCTAAAATTTTACAAGAAAAATCTTAACTCCTAAAATATAAAAATATTAAATATTGATTTTTAGCGAGTTATGTGCTGAAAAATATTTTTATAGAATTCATATATCTGTCTCTTATACACATCTGACGCT
>CALFOY010000242.1 GCA_937919265.1 uncultured Capnocytophaga sp.
CTATCCTCTTCGTCGGCAGCGTCAGATGTGTATAAGAGACAGATTTTCAATGGAATAAATTGGAAAATAAATTTAAATAAATTAAAAAAATAAGATTATACAAATGGCAAATCAAGAAGAAATTTTCAAGAAAGTAATTGCCCACGCCAAAGAATATGGGTATATTTTTCCTTCAAGTGAAATCTATGACGGACTTAGTGCTGTATATGATTATGCTCAGAATGGGGTAGAACTTAAGAAGAATATCCGTGAATATTGGTGGAAAGCAATGGTTCAACTCAATGAGAATATTGTTGGGATAGATGCGGCTATCTTTATGCATCCTACCACGTGGAAGGCCTCTGGACACGTAGATGCTTTCAATGACCCCCTTATTGACAACAAAGATTCTAAAAAACGCTATCGCGCCGATACTTTAGTGGAGGATTATGTGGCGAAAATAGAGGAAAAAATAGAAAAAGAGGTTGCCAAGGCTCAAAAACGCTTTGGAGAAGCTTTCAATAAAGAACAATTCCTTTCTACCAACCCTAAAGTAATCGAATATAAAGAAAAAGCGGAAGCTATCTTGCATCGTTTGGGTAAATCTCTTGAAAAAGAGAATTTAGCCGATGTAAAAGCTCTTATTGAAGAATTGGAAATCGTATGTCCTATCTCTGGTTCTAAAAACTGGACAGAAGTAAAACAGTTCAACCTGATGTTCGGCACCAAGCTCGGGGCTACCTCTGAAGGGGCTATGGACTTGTATTTACGCCCAGAGACTGCACAGGGTATCTTCGTCAATTTCTCCAATGTTCAGAAGACCGGACGTATGAAGATTCCTTTTGGGATTGCCCAGACAGGAAAGGCTTTCCGTAATGAGATTGTAGCCCGTCAGTTTATCTTCCGTATGCGTGAGTTCGAACAGATGGAAATGCAGTTCTTCATCAAACCCGGAACTCAACAGGAATGGTATGAACATTGGAAAAAAGCTCGCTTAGCTTGGCACCTTTCCTTAGGATTAGGAGAAGAAAACTACCGATTCCATCCTCACGAAAAATTAGCTCACTATGCTGATGCTGCTTGTGATATAGAATTCCGTTTCCCATTTGGGTTCAAGGAATTGGAGGGTATTCACTCTCGTACTGATTTTGACTTAGGTAACCACGAGAAATATTCAGGCAAAAAACTACAATACTTTGATCCTGATGAAAATAGAAGCTACGTTCCTTATGTATTGGAAACCTCAGTGGGGCTTGACCGCCTATTCCTAGCTATCTTCTCTCATAGCCTACAAGAGGAAACTCTTGAAGGAGGAGAAACACGTACAGTACTGCGCTTACCTTTTGTATTGGCTCCTACCAAAGTAGCTATATTACCTCTGCTTAAGAAGGATGAATTACCAGAACTTGCTCTGGAAATCTTCAATGATTTAAAATATGATTTTACAGTTACTTACGATGAGAAAGATGCCATAGGTCGTCGTTATCGTAGGCAAGATGCCGTAGGAACACCTTTCTGTATCACGATAGATCATCAGTCTAAAGAAGACGGTACTGTAACCATACGTCACCGCGACACAATGGAACAGCAAAGGCTCCCTATAAGCTCTCTAAAAGACTTTCTTCTTAAAGAAGTAGATATGAATCAATGGCTTAGGAAAATAAAATTATAATTTTTTTTGAACATTTCGATTTTACCTAAAAAGTAAAGTCGAAATGTTTTATTAATAACTGAAAGCCCGTATTTTTATAAAATAAATTAAATGACAAATACATTATCTTTCCTTTATGAAATAAATTATATCTATATATTAGATTTAATAGGAACAGTTGTTTTTGCTATAACAGGTGCTTTGGCAGCAAGAGAACATAAAATGGATGTTTTCGGAATGTTCATTCTTGCTTTTGTTACTGGAGTAGGAGGAGGTACACTACGAGATATGATGATAGGAAGTACGCCTGTTTTTTGGATGAAAAATCCTTTTTATATATTAATGATTGTTCTTGGAGTCGTTTTGCCTATTGTTTTTAAAAAAATGAGTGAATGGAAAAAATCCATTCTATTTTTTGATGCTATCGGTCTGGGGGTTTTTACTGTTATTGGTGTAGAAAAAGGAATTGATTTTGGGCTTCACCCTGTGATAGCAGTAGCACTTGGTGCAGTGACAGGATGTTTCGGAGGGCTTATTCGAGATATTTTAAGAAATCAAATTCCTGCTGTTTTACATAAAGAAATTTATGCAACAGCTTCACTTACAGGAGGAATAATGTTTTTTGTGTTAAATTATTTAGGTTTTCATAGTGATTTGGTAGCCGTTCTTACAGCTTTTATTGTTTTTATTATTCGAGTATTAGCGCTTAAATACCGTTGGGAATTACCTAAATTTTCTTAAAAAAATAAATATGCCTATTTCTGAATATGTATTACAATTTATTAATAATACTAACCGATGTATTTTCCTAACAGGAAAAGCAGGAACGGGCAAAACTACTTTGCTTCATAAAATTTTATCTTTTACCTATAAAAATACAATAGTTACAGCTCCTACCGGAATAGCAGCCCTTAATGCAAAGGGAGTTACTTTACATTCATTATTTCAATTGCCTTTTGGTATTTATATTCCTGATAATGAATGTGCTATTGATATGGAAAATCAGAATTTTGTAACACCAAATACTCTTTTAAAACAACTGAAATTACATGATAATAAGCGTAAACTTATTCGTAATTTAGAATTACTTATCATAGATGAAGTTAGTATGTTGCGTGCTGATACTTTAGATATGATAGATATGTTATTAAAAAGTGTTCGGAGTTCATCATTGCCTTTTGGCGGAGTACAAGTGCTATTTATAGGAGACCTTTTGCAACTTCCTCCAGTAGTGAAAAATCAAGAATGGGATATTCTTCAGCAATATTATAAAGGAATTTTCTTTTTTCATTCTAAGGTTATAGAGCAATATCCACCATTATATATTGAGCTTGAAAAGGTTTATCGTCAGTCTGATAATGTATTTATTTCTATTCTTAACAATTTGAGAAACAATAAGATAACAGACCTTGATATACAAGAATTGAATAAGTATATTAAACCTAAATTCAAGTCCGACAGAAAAGACGGATATATAACCCTAACCACACATAATGCACAAGCTGATAAAATTAATAATGAGGCTTTTAAAGAAATTATTAGCCCTGAGTTTATTTATCAAGCAGAAATTACGGATGATTTCCCTGAAAATATTTATCCTATTGATGTTAATTTAAATTTGAAAGTAGGAACTCAAGTTATGTTTGTTAAAAACGATTTGAATCCTGAAAAAAGATATTATAACGGAAAATTAGGAGAAGTTATTTTTTTATCAGAAGAAGAGGTAAAAGTTCGTTTAGATGATGGTTCAGTAATTGATGTAGGTAAATATGTGTGGGAAAATATTCGTTATACTTCTAATCCTAAAACCAATGAAATAACAGAAGAAGTATTGGGGACTTTCGTTCAGTATCCTTTACGAATGGCTTGGGCGATAACAGTTCATAAAAGTCAGGGACTTACATTTGATAAAGCTATACTTGATATAGAGAAGGTTTTTGCGCCTGGACAGGCTTATGTGGCACTTTCTCGCTTACGTTCTTTAGAAGGTTTGGTACTACTTACTCCAATTTTTAATAATCATCTTTATACATCTGAAAATATTTTGCAATTTACTCAAAATAAGATGAATATAGAGGATATTGAGCCTAAATTATTACAAGATAAAAAAGAATATTTACAACGAGAAATTATTAAAACTTTCTCTTGGAAAGAAATAGCTGAAAAGTGGAAAAAATATTTAGCTACTTATTCGCAAGAATCTCAAAAGACAATAAAAGGAGCGTATAAAAATTGGGCAGAAAGACAAAGTAATAAGTTTCAGGAAATTATAGTTTTTTCGGAAAAATTTATTAAGCAATTAGAAAATATTTTCCAAAGCGAAGTAGATAATTTTAATTTTGTTTTAGAACGATTTGAAAAAGCAAAAGCTTATTTTTTCCCTATTTTAGAGGAAATAACGTATGAAGTAATGCAAACTCTTTTTCTTGTTTCTCAAAAAAAACAAGGGAAAGCATTTTGTGAAGAACTTAATGAATTATCTGATTTACAGTTGTTTATAATAAAGAAAATGTTACGAACAGAGGCTTTATTGAAAAGCACTTGTCAAAATCAGGAACTTAGTAAGGAAGATACCTTATTAAAACAAGCAAATGAATATAGAGAAACCATACATAAAAAAATAGTTGATAAATTTGCAGAAACACAATTAAATTTAGAAATAGAACGTAAATCTAAAAATAAAGACGAAAAAATAGTTACTCACGATAAAACTTGGGAACTCTGGAAAAAACGAATGACTATTGAAGCAATAGCAAAAGAGAGAAAACTCACAGAGAAAACAATTTATTCTCATTTTGAGATACTTATAAGTCAAGGGAAAGTACTTATAACTGAATTATTATCACGAAAATCAGTAGCTGAACTTACGAAATTATTCGAAGAATTGGCTGATAATCAGTCAATAACACAAGTTAAAGAACAAGTGGGAGAAAAATATACTTGGGAAGAATTAAAGATATTTAAGAGCTATTTTCTTAAAAATAATCTTAAAAAATAAACATAAAATGCAGTTTTTTACTCAAATACCTATTTTACCTATTGATGAGCAAAAACAAATTACATATCATTCTGATATTGTGAGTATTGGTTCTTGTTTTGCTGATAATATGGCAGAGAAATTAGCTTTTTATAAGTTTGATGTTTTTTCTAATCCATTTGGAGTTATTTTTCATCCGTTGGCTATTGAGAAAATATTAGAAAGAGCTTGTTTTGAAGAGTATTTTTCTGAAAAAGATGTATTTTTT
>CALFOY010000243.1 GCA_937919265.1 uncultured Capnocytophaga sp.
GCTGTGCCAGAAAAGTTCCCCCGTGGTAACAATACAGAGACATCTACCTGCTGTAACCCTTCCAGTTTTTTACGTAATTCATTCGTAAAGTCATTTGAAGAGAGCATCTTCCCAGGTACTTTGTCTACTTTGCTGTTTATCAAATTAAACAAATCTCTTGCAGTGCCTATATAATCTCCTCGTTGAAGTGCATTAGTTATTAGAGCTCTTTCATCTTGTGGTAAGATAGTTGGACGATTTTGATTAAATGTAAGTCGGGTCAATGCTTCTTGTGCTGCGGTTGGATTGTCATACACCACGCCGTTTATTTCAACCTCTGAAACTAAGGTTTCTAAAAGAGAGAAATTAACATCATCAGCATGATGTAGAATTAAACGTTCTCCATCAAGTTTTGTTTGAAAATTTCTTAAAGCTAAAATACCATTGTATTCAAAGATGTATTCTTGTAGCTCTCCTGTAAGTGGGTTTACTTTATATTTTTTATCAGACATAGTTTATTTTTTAGCAAAATTATATTTAAATTAATAAATAACAAAGGACATTTAATGCTTGTTTTTTTCTTTCAAGTCTTGGTATAGCTTGATGGCTTTATGAAATTCTTTTCCATTTTTTGCATCAGCTATAACGTAGGCGTCAATACCATTTTTATCTAATTTTTCTAGCAAATGATTGAGTTTTTCTATTTGTGGAGTTATAGAAAGGAATGAATTTTCATTTGATTGCGTTTTTACTATTTCAGAGTTTGAGGTTGTGTTTTTTATTGCTTCTCCACCTTGTGCATATGTTGCATTTTTGCCTGTTCGTTTAGCTTCAAGCCATTCTACAGCTTTAGCTACTTCGGGGTCTCTTCGTAGCCATTGAGGAACTACGTATTCTTCTTCGTGAACAACTCCTGCTACTTCATATCCGCTTTCATCTCTGAACCCTAATCCTTTGGTAAACCCTCCCTTTGCATAAGAAGGAGGTTGTTGAGCTGCTACAATACCGAGTTGTACAGCTCCCAAAGCACCTATAATAGCTGCAAAAACAGTCCCCCCAATAGGACCAGCGTCAGAATATGCACGCATTACCCCAGTTGCTGTATTAGCTATGATATTGAGCATATTCATTGCTTTTTGAGCTTTAAACTGTTTTAAATTGAGTTCTTTTTTCTTTGTTTCTGCTTCTTCATCAAGGCGTTGAAGCTCTTTTTGATACTGCGCCTGTGAGATATAACCATCATTCAAACGTTGAAGTAAAGCCGCTTTCTGTTTTTTTTGATTTTCTGAAAAAGATTTCATTTCTTTATCATTTGCGTTTTGTTGCGCTTGTGCAAACAAACTGAATGCGTTATTCAATGCGCCAACGCCCATTTCAACAGCTCGTATTTTCCCTTCTGTGGTGTCTAAGTTATTCCAAAGGTTTTCCCATTGAGAACCATTGAAACCGAGAAAATCTACTTGTGAAATATCCCCTTCTTTTCCTTCGCTTGGCGTGCTTTTTTCTCTAATTTCAAGGATTTTTTTATCCAGCTCTTCCAGCTCTGAAATTAGTTTTTCTTTAGCTTCTCCTGATGCGCTTTCTATGAAAGAAATAATCAGTTTTTTTGTTGTTCAAGCGCTTGGTAAGTGCGTTGTAATATTTCCTGGTTTGCTTGCTCTCTGAGTATTTTTTTTGCATCTTCAAGCGTTTTTACGTTTGCTAATTCTTTTTCTATTTTTTTCTGAAAACGCTCTTCGCTTTCTCCTTGGGCTCTGGGTTCTTTTAGTCTGTTTTCTTTTATTTTTTGCTTTGCTTCTTCCAAAGATTCTAAAAGAAGAATTTCCTCACGCATTTGCTGTTGTGCAAGGTTTATTTCTTTTTGGTTTTGCTGGGCTTTTTTTTCGTATTGAGTAATTAGAAACTTTTGCTGAATGCTTTCTAAATCTGTGTTTTTTTGTTTTTCGTACTCTATTTCTATTTGATTGTTTAGAGATATGAGCGCTTTTTTCTCTTCTATAATTTTTTCTCGCAGGGCTTTTTGTTGTGGGCTTTCTCCTTTTTCAGGAGTAGAAAGTTTTTGTATTTCAGTTTCTAAATCCTGGTTTTGTTGTTGTAGTTTAAATTTTTTCTCATTATATTTCTGTTCTGCGATAGCTAACTGTTTATCAAGGCTTTCTTCTAGGTTTTGGGTTATTTCTTTTTGCAGTTCTTTTTCAGCTTCTAAACGGGCTTTTTGAGCGCTTCGATAGTCGTTAGTAAAGTCTTTTTTTTCTTTTTGTGAAGTGTATGAAGTACCATTATTTATTTCGTCTGCTCCTCCAGTAATGATATTAACATCTTCTTTTATTATCTTTTCATATTCTTTATCTAATTCTTTTTCTCTATTTTGGAGGTCTTGGAGGGCTTTTCGTTTTTCGTCATAATGAGATTGTATGTTTTTAGTATAGTTTTCTTTAAGTTCTTCAAAGGTTTTTTCGTCTACTTTGCCTTCATACTTTTTCATATATTCGGCTACTTGGTCTTCGATATTGTCTTTTAAAGAAGTTTCGCCAAATATCCAATTACTTATTTTTTGCATTCTTCCTTCTCCAAAACGAGCTGTGTCTGTTTGTTGTATTTTTCGTCTTTCTTTTAGAATTTCTTTTTTATCCTCTAACAATATTTCAGCCATTGCTTGTTTTTCTAACGCTTTTACATAGTTATTAACAGCGTCTGTAGCTTCTTTTGTTTTTATATTTTTAAGATTTAAGAAACCTAAATGTTTAGGAGATAAATTATTTATCTTTTCAATGGCTTTTATTCGTTCTTTTTCTGATTGATTTTCATCTTGAGCAACTTTAAGGAGGTTTTGTAATACGATACGTTTTTCATCGATTTTTTCATTCATTCTGTTTTGCCTGTCGATGTATTTTTGTTGTTGTTTTGTGGCTTCATCAACAGAATTATTAAACGCTTTCATGGCAATCACTGCAGCTGTGGCAACGGCTATAAGCGCACCCAAAGGGTTTAGCTTAGTTGTAGCATTAAAGAGGCGCATTGCTGCGGTGGCGCGGGTGGTATTTCCTGTTAAATAAGCCTTTGCTCCTGCATACAATATTGTAGCTGCTTTGACCAAGCCAAGCCAAACCTGTTTCGCTTTCAAGGCTATGTTATAAAGCAAGGTTTGTTCTGTTGCTCTTTTGGTTACCAACGAAATAGCTACCATTGCTATTTTATAAGAAGCTAAAGCCGTGATAGTAACACCTATTACCTTAAACAAAAAACTTATTTTTTCTCGGAATTTTGCTACTCCATTTCCGCTTTCATCGGTTGCCCCAATGAAATCACCTAAAACCTTTATTGCTCCTGAGAACCATTCCAAAACGTTCCCGCTGGTAAAGGTTTCGTCCCAAACTTTTTTTATTTTTTCCCAAATAGCAGCCGTGTTATTATTCACTTTATTGAATTCTTCTTGAATGGAGGTCCCCTCAATCATTGAGTTTCCTGCTAATTGCATTAATTCTCGGAATCGGTTTGCGTTATCACTTGCCGTACCCAATACCTTTTGTACCTCCAAGGTGTTTAACTTCAATCCTTTGAATATCCCTGCGGTTTGCTCTGCTCCTAATCCTTTTAGGCTTTCTGCAAACTTCAAGAAAAATTCTTCTGGTTTGGTATTGAAAAGCTCCTGCGCCTCTTTGCTACTGATTTTCATTTGTTGAGCAAAAGCCGAAATATTATTTCCTGCCTTGGAAAGAAAGGTAGAAAAACCACTTGCCCCGATTTCTGAATTAATACCCGCTTCTTCAAAGGCTGCGCCAAGCCCTAAGGTTTTGTCAATAGCAGGTTTTAGAGTTGAAGGAAGCGCGCCAATACGTGTGGCAAAATCAGAAATGTTTTGTTCGCTTGCCGTTCCGTTGGCACCCAATTCATTAAGAGCTGAACCGATAGCGTTGAGCGCTTCTCCGTAGTTTTGGTTTTTGGTTTCTTCAAAAAGGTTTTTTAGTTTTCCTACCTTGGTTGTTACTTCTTCAAGCCCGCCTTGAAAAGAGTCTCCCAGGGCAACGTATATTTTATCTATTTCCTCAGTGAATGAGCGCAACTCTTCTTTGTCCGTTATACCAAGACGCCCGCCTATTTGTGCAATATTCAAAAGTTCTTGTTTGGAGGTACGAGTATTCAGCTGGTCGAAGTTATCCCAAAGCTCTTTTACTTGTTCTGATGCTAAACCCGATGTTTTTTCTACACTCGTCATCAAATCAGAGATTTTTAACAAATCTGATACAGAGGCTTTGGCTTTCCCTAATATTGTATCAAAGAAACCCGTAATGATATTCCCAGAAAAAACTCCCCGAGCTATGTTTCCAAAATTAAGAAAACCACCCGAAACACGCTCTATAATAGAAGGTATGATTCCTAATGTTTGGTTTGCTTGGTTTATTTCTTGCCGAATAGTATTGAAGCGCTCACGTACTGCCCGCAATTGCTCGGCTGTTTCTCTAAATCTTTCTGTGCCAGGAGTAAGATTTTGAAGCTCTTTGCTGAGCCTTCCTACTTCACTTCTTAGACCGCTAAACGTATCAGCTATTTGTTTTCCGTTTATACGAATGGTTAAATTTGTGGTTGTGTTTGTTGTTGCCATTTTTTCTATTTTTGGCAAAAATAAAACCTAAAAAACAAACACAAAAGGACGAAAAAAATCCTCCTCAGTGCTGAGAAGGATTTTCTAAAATCAATTAAAAAAATAATAATATAAAAAACAGTAAAATAGGAAAGTAGATGCAAAGTTAAATTATATTAAAAAAATAACAAAGGACAAGTTTTGAAAAAAATATTTTCTTAATAAAGCTGAAATATTTGCCAAAGTATTTTTTCTTCTTCATCTAAAGAAACCAATAACGATTGAAAGCCTATTTCTTTCATTTGCTCATAAACATCGTGCTGAGTAATAGCCGTTTCGGGGAGTATGCCCAGCAACATTTCTAAAATATCAACCGTAGAACGATATATTTTTTTACTATTTATCACAGGTTCTGGGCTGTAATAGGTCAATAAAAGATGCCTAATTTCTTTTTTGTAATCTTCCATTATTTATTATTTGATAAATGTCCTAAAAAACATTCTGTTTCATTGGGGAAGTTTGTAAAAAAACTTCTGAGCCAAAGGAGTTTAAACGTTATGTTTTTCAATAAATCGACTTGTTCTTTTGTTATGTAGCTTTCAAAAAGCATTTCATCTGTTATTT
>CALFOY010000244.1 GCA_937919265.1 uncultured Capnocytophaga sp.
AGACATCCTACAAGTTCATAAACAGTTTGTAGGTCTTTACTACTTTTGAGTGAAAACTTTTTGCGAAGCTTTTCAAGGAGTTTTTGCTGTTTTACAGTAGTGCAATAAGGTGCTAATATTTCTATATTCATAATGGCCTAATAATTTTTTAAATAGGCTATTAATTTCTTTTCTACAAATTCGGTCATAGTATCAGCTTGCTTGATGACCTTGGGTTTGGCATATTCGTGGGCAAAGCAAAGTATCTGCTGAGTGTCGGGAGCATAGAGCAACTTGTCGCCATCACCGTATTTCCAAAACTCTCCAAGCACCAAATAGTCTTTGCCATTGAACACATCGGTATATAAGTCAGTAAAGCGGATTTCTACTCCTTCCAACCTAAGCTCCCCTATATGCTGGAAGAACAAAGTAAGTTCCTCAGAGAAAGTAACGCCCAAGTCTTGGCTCTTTTGGGTAATCTCGGCTAAGGGAATGCCTGCGGTAACCACATTATATTCGTCAAAATCCTTCAGTACCTGCTTGGTAAGCTTGGGATATACCGCCGAGAGTCGCTCCCAATCTTCAGGGGTAGCTGTTTGTGAGCTTGTCTGCTCTGCGCCTTTTCTTTTCTCCTTGAGTTCTTTAAGAGAAGTGGAAACAGCTGTGACAAGCTCTGTATCAGTAGCCTCTGTGAACCATTTTTTTAGAGGAGTCATATAGTTTTTTAATCCTGCTTTCTTCAAATAATCAGGTAGTGCTTTGGGATTTGTTTTTAGAAAATAAAATTCTATCATATTGCGAATGAGGAAGTCCTTGCTAAAGTGCATCGTTTTCCCACTCTTGATATAATCCATCTTGAGAATGGTAAAGTTCAAGAAGTGATCGTCCACCAATGCTATTGGGGCGATTTCCTCCAGAGTAACACCTGCATCTTTTAGTGCTTTATGTGTGTAATTCAGCACGGTAAAGCTGGGCATTTCTTCCTCGAATACCATATCTATAATATCACAAAGCTTATCTAATATCTGCTGATACTTTTCAGAAGCAATTAACTGTTCTAATTGTTCTTTGTCTTTTTGCTCCATCGACATAACTGTAATGTTTTTATTGTTTTATCCCTCCAACTCCTTTGGGTTTATCCCCAATACCTTGTGCCACGCTTGAGCGTTCTCACAGGTGGGATCTATGCCTTTGCCTTCAGTATAAAAGGGCTCCCATTGCCAATCCTCACCTCCAGTACAGCCTACAGAGGCGTAGTTCATTAGGAATTCCTTAAAATTATCAGCTAAATAAGTGCCGAGATTGCTTGCACTATCGTGGCTGAGGTACACAACCTTACCATAGTTCTCTGGCTCTAACTCAATAGCGATATAATCACCGTTAACATTGATATGAAAACACAATTTGTTGTACCAAATGCGGTCTTCTGGGTCTTCGTAATTAGGGAAAACATCAGCTGCCCATTCCTTGCGATGTTCCTCATAATCTAAAAGCAAATCCAACCCAAAGAGTAATTCCCCGCAATAGATGTGCGCCAAGGCATCGGGTATTATAGATTCATCTTCAATAGTTACATCATTCACATCCCAATAAAACTCCAAATGAGCGGTGTTTTCCAAAAGCACTTCGCGGAAATGAGGAGGTAATGTATAGCCCAATTGAGCCTCTACAGCTTTGACTTCCTCCTCTGTAGCGGGCTTTTCTATAGTAAGAGGTTCTGTAGCCCCACCAAGAGCTTCTATTTTACTAAGAAATAAGTTCAGACGCTTTTTAAAAAGCTCAAAATTAAAGGGTATCGCCATAATGCTATTTATTTAATGAAACTAATTGTTTATTTCCTCCTTATCTTCAAGTCTTATTGTATTGACTTCGCCTAATTTCTTGGATTTCCAAACCCTTTCGGCTTGGAATTTGTTCAATCCTACAAAAAGAGAAGCATATTGTAATATCTCTTCCTTAGAAAATGCCTTTTGACTGATAGTAAACCAATCATCTCCATTGATAAGGCTCAGCTTGAGGTGAAAAAGTTTTTCTTTTGCTACTTGTCCTTTTACTTTGTCTACAATACGAGCGGCTGGGATTATGGTAACTTGTACCTTATCTATGGTAGGCATTTCTCTTCTTGTCACAGCTTCATTGCCATTGTGAGCTAAGGTATCTGCCTGCGTTTCTTGGTAATCATCCTCTACAAATAATTGCCATAGGTCGCCATTTTCCGAAAAGTATTCTATCCATTTCATCTTTTTGTTATTCATTTTCTTACTTTTTACCCTTCCCACTCCTTGGGGTTTATTCCCAATACCTTATACCAGGTTTTGGCGTTCTTTGAGGTAGGGTCTATGCCTTTACCTTTGGTATAAAAAGGCTCCCATTGCCAATCCTCTCCTCCAGTACAACCCACAGCAGCATAGTTCATTAGGAATTCCTTAAAGTTATCGGCTATATAAAGCCCGTGGTTTTCACTACCATCGTGACTGATATACACAACCTTACCATAGTTCTCTGGCTCTAACTCAATAGCGATATAATCACCGTTACCTACTCGGAAAAAGGACATTTTATTATGCCAAACACGGTCGTATTCTTTATCGGAATTTGGATATACCTCCCCTTCCTAGTCTTGGCGATCTTCCTCATAGTCCAAAAGCAAATCCAGCCCAAAAAGCAACTTTCCACGAAAGATTTCAGCTAGTTTATCAGGTAAAGAAATGTCTTCCTCATCTATAATATCATCAATATCCCACCCAAACTCCAAATGAGCGGTGTTTTCCAAAAGCACTTCGCGGAAATGCGGAGGCAATGTATAGCCTAATTTTGCCTCTACAGCTTTGATTTCGTACTCTGTAGCGGGTTTTTCTATCGTAAGAGGGTCAGTCTCACCACCAAGGTCTTCTATCTTTTCTAAGAATAGGTTTAAGCGCTTTTTAAAAAGCTCAAAATTAAAGGGTATCTTCATTTTTTCGAGGTTATTTATTATTTTTTAAGATGGTTTCTAAGGGTTCTGTTAGCAAAGTGATTTCAAAAGGGTCGTGCCTAAACTCATAAACATTCTTATCGGCATCTA